>JAYWDM010000212.1:0-15635 GCA_043779885.1 Betaproteobacteria bacterium
CGGCGGAAACGTTCTGGATCTGTTTCGCCGCAGTGCGACGTACGTCGACAAAATTCTGAAAGGCGCGAAGGCCGCCGACCTGCCGGTCGAGCGGCCGATCAAGTTCGATCTGATAATCAATATGAAGACCGCGAAGGCGCTCGGCATCAAGATTCCTGACATCGTCATGCTGCGCGCCGACAGGGTGATCGAGTAATGCGCATGACCGGACATGTGCATTCCGGCGACACCCATTTTCATGTGAGTCTCGTCGCGGCCGATACTCACGCTTGACGTTAATCACGTGTTGCGTTACTATTGGCCGTGATCAGGACGTTCAAGTGCGCCGACACGCAGGCTCTGGCGCGGGGCGATCCGGCCAAGCGGTTTGCGAATATCGCGGCTGCGGCGCGGCGCAAGCTACGCCAGTTGGAGATCGCGGCCGGATTGGGCGATCTGCGGGTGCCGCCCGGCAATCGGCTGGAAGCGCTGAAAGGCAACCGCGCAGGGCAGCACAGCATCCGGATAAACGATCAGTTCCGCTTGTGCTTCCGTTGGACGGACACCGGCGCTGAAGACGTCGAGATCGTGGATTATCAGTGACGGAGAACCTTGATGCGCAAACTCAAACCTGTAACGCCCGGCGAACTCTTGCTGGAAGAGTTTTTGAAGCCGATGGGAATCAGCCAATACCGTGTGGCGAAGGAGATAGGCGTGCCTGCGCAGCGTATCGGAGAGATTGTGGCGGGAAAACGAAACATTACCGCCGATACCGACTTGCGCCTGTGCCGGTTTTTCGGCCTTTCCAACGGCTACTGGCTGCGCGCCCAGGTTGCCCATGACACTGAAGTCGCGCAACGCGCATTGGGTGCAAAGCTTGGGAAGATCACTCCGTGGTCGAACACTGCGGTTTATGGAAATCGCGCCACAACACGGGCGTGAAAATTGAAATCTGACGGCGAAAACCGCCTTGCGGTCAGACTCTGCGCGCATTGCATTATGATTTGCACGCTTGCCGCGCAACGCATACGATAGCGTTAATAAGCGCCCCGGACTACCGGGGCGCCACAATAACCGCGGCAATCGGCGCGCGTAGCAGGACTTTCGCGCGTGCCGGAATCCGCAACATGAACGCCGTTTATTCAGGAGAGGACGCCATGCTTTTCAGAACTTGTCTGCCGTCATTGCTGATGTTGGTGGTTGGCGCATTTTTTGCGCACGTGTCGATGGCGCAGTCCCAGCCAGCCGCGCTGGCGGGCCAGGTGTCGTCCGCCGAGGAAAGCGTCATGGAAGGCGTACTGGTCAGCGCGCGTCGCGCGGGCTCCAATCTGACCATTACGGTGGTTACCGATGCGCAGGGCCGCTACCAGTTTCCCGCGACGAAGCTCGAGCCCGGCAAATACTCACTGACCATGCGCGCTGTCGGCTACGACCTCGCGCGGCGTGCCAGCGTGGACGTTGCGGCAGGGGCCACGGCGCAGGCCGACCTGAAGCTTATTCGCGCACGCGACCTTGCCGCCCAATTGACCAATGCGGAATGGCTCTACAGCATGCCCGGGTCGGACCAGCAAAAGCGGCCTCTGCTGAGCTGCGTAACCTGCCATACCCTCGAGCGCATCGTGCGCTCGAAGTACGACGCGGATGGCTTCATGCAGACGATACAGCGCATGGGGACCTACGCCAATCAGAGCACGCCCCTGCAGCCCCAGCGCCGGCTCACCGGCCGTGATACCGACGTCGTGGGCGAAGATCGCGCGCGCATCCAGCGCGAGCAGGCCGCGTATTTTGCGAGCGTCAATCTCAATCCGCACACGACGTGGGAATACGATCTGAAAACGTTTCCGCGCCCCACGGGGCGGGCGACGCGCGTCATCATCTCCGAGTGGGATCTGCCGCGGCCGACCATCGAGCCGCATGACGTGGTGGTGGACTCCAAGGGCATGGCGTGGTTTTCGAATTTCGGGCAGCAAACGATCGGCAAGTTCGATCCGAAGACCGGCAAGCTCACCGAGATTCCGGTGCCTGAATTGAAAAAAGGCTCGCCCCTGGGCGCGCTCTCAATCCGCATGGACCGCGATGAGAACATGTGGCTAGGCGCCATGTATCAGGCGGCGGTACTCAAGTACGACACCAAGACCGAGAAACTGCAGCACTGGAGCGCGCCGCCGGAATGGAACCGTCCGAATACGCAGATCAACATGACGAGCCCGATGAATATCGGCGTGGACGGCAAGGTCTGGGCGCAGAACAACGGCTTTGCCGGCGTGCACCGCATCGATCTGAAGACCGGCAAATGGGAAACATGGGAGCCGTACAAGGCGTCGCCGCAGGGGCACAATATCTACGACGTGATCTCCGACTCGCAGAACAACGTCTGGTTCACGAACATCGGCCGCGAGCACATCGGCCGTATCGACGCGAAAACCGGCGACGTAAAAATTTACGAGACACCGACCAAAAGTTCCGGGCCGCGCCGCGGCATGATGGACGCGCAGGACCGCCTGTGGTTCGGGCAGTATCGCGGCAACCGCCTGGCGATGCTCGACACCAAGACATTACGCTTTCAGGAGTGGGAAGCGCCGACCCCGTGGGCGGCACCCTACGACGTGACCGTGGACAAGAACGGCGAAGCATGGACCGGCTCCATGCTCACCGACCGGGTGTCCCGCCTCGATCCCGCCAGCGGGAAATTCGTCGAATACCTGCTGCCGCGACCAACCAATATCAGGCGCGTGTTCGTGGACAACTCGACGACCCCGGTGACGTTCTGGGTCGGCAGCAACCACGGCGCGTCCATCATCAAGCTGGAAACGCTGGATTAGGCGGGTCGCCGGCCGGTCGCGTTATCGGGGGCGGCGGCGGCCGCGCCCTCGATCTTGGCTTTGAGCCGCGCCATGTATTTGTCGAGATCGATGACGTAGCGCTCGTGCTCGGCTTCGCCGATTTGTTCCACGTCATCGTACACTTTCATTTTGAACGTCAGCCTGCGCCGGTCGATGCTGACGAGTTCGGTCTCGCAGCGGACCGCTTTGCCGATGGGTGTGGGCGCCATATGGCGGATGTTGACCCGCAGGCCGACCTGGCCCTGACCCGGTTTCAGATGCGGCCCCACCAGCTTGTGCGCGGTCATTTCGACAAAATACGTCATCGAGGGCGTGGAAAACACGTGATACTCGCCGCGCTTCGTGCACAGATTTTCCGTCACGTCCCATCTGAGTTCGTCCCGCATGCCTACTTTGAGCGTATCCATTACTGTCCTGTCCGTGAAATAAAAGCGCGTTTCAAAATGAACCGGTCATTGCGAGGCCCGACGGGCCGCGGCAATCTCCCCGCAGACTCATTGAGATTGCTTCGTCGCTACGCTCCTCGCAATGACAGTTCTTCGTGTCATTCTGAAATGCGCTCCAAGTTACCACGCCGCCTGCAACACGTCATGCAGAAGATCGCGTTCGCGCACGAATTCGCGTCGCGGATCGGCGTTGAAATTCTTGAGTGAGTTTTCAAGCACCTTCCCCAGCCCCTCCCGCGGAAAGTTGAGTTCACGCAGGCGCGTCGGCATGCCGAGCCGCGCGAAAAATCCATCCAGATGGTCCGCCGCGCGCGCTGGCGCTTCGTCCAGCGGCATGCTGTCGTCCCATGCGCCGAGCCCGCGTGCGAGTTGCGCGATGGCCTGCGGGTCGCGGCTGCCTAACCGGCGCAGCACCGTGCCGGTCAGCGCGGTGTTCGCCTCGCCCTGACCGATGTGCGGAAATGAGATGAACAGCGCTGTCGCGAACGCGTAAGTCGCGCGGACCACCCAATGCCGCGCAGCGCTGCTGCCGCCTTCGTCCGCATCGCGATTGAGCAGGAAGGCCGCTGTGCACAATTCAATGCGCGGAACCGCGTCGGCTGCATCGGCCACCCGCGGCAGCGCACGTGCCGCCAGCCGGTAAGCGTGCAGACGAACGCCTTCGAGCAGCGGGTTTACGTCGACCCAACCCAGCTGCATTACGCTGCGCCAGTAGATCGAGCAGCCCGCAGTACGCACCAGCGCCGGTGGCGCCGTCAGCAATGCATCGGCATCCCAGAAAATCGCCCGCGGCCGCGTTTTGGGATCGAAAAACTCCATGCGGTGATCGAGCGTGTCGTCACGCAACGCCGAGCCGCCGCGGTTCTGCGCGGTTGTCGGCACCGTCAGCACGTTGATGATGGGCAGCTTGGACGCGAGTAATTTGGGGCTGATGGCCGGCGCGTTGTCCGGATAATGCGTGATCAGGTCGTGCGGCGCGCCTTTTTCGGCGAGCAATATCGTGACCACGCGCGCTGCCTGGGTCACGCTGCCGCCGCCGACGCCGACGATAAGATCGGCGTTCGTCGCGCGGGCGGCGGCGGTCGCGCCGAGCACCGAAGGCAGGGTCGAGTCTTTTTCAATTTCATCGAACACGCCCGCGCAGGAATCGCCAAGGATGCGGCGCATGCGCGCGATCAGGTCCGTGCGGCGCGATACCGTGCGGCCGCAGACGATGAACGCGCGCAGTGATTTATTGCGCTTCAATTCGGCAGGCAGGTTTTCCAGCGCGTCCCGGCCGCTGTAAATCCGCACCGGAACGCTCATGGCCTTGAAGTCGGTCGCGCTCATTGAGTCCGGCCTGAGTCCGCTGTGCGTCCCCAGCCGCGCGCGTGCAGAAACCGCTCGTGCGCCTGCAGCGCGGCGAGCGCGTGACCGGCATTGCTCATCTCGTCGTAGACGGGAATGCCGAGCGCGACCGCGCGATCGCGGAATTCCCGCTTGCGCGCTTCGAGTTGCGGCTCGCCGTCCGAACGCAGCACCAGCACGAAATGCGCCTGCCCCGGGTAATGCGTCTGCACGCGCAGCGCGGCCTGCACCACATTGTCGAGCACCTCGGGCGGCGTGCGACCGACGAACGCGGACATGTTGAGGTGAATGACGAGCGCCTCGGGTTTGCCTTCGGCGTAAATCGCGTCGAGAATTTTTTCGGACGCACGTCCGTTATCCTGTTGCAGCGTGCTGACCGGACAATCGACCGGATTGGTGATGCTGGTACCGGGCGGCAATTTAAGCGCCGCCAGCGCGTCGAGCGCCGGCTGGCCGAACGGCGTCACGTCGAGCCCCAGGCGCGCGAAGCAATCGGTGGCGAGCACGCTGGTGCCGCCGCCGTTGCCGAACAGCACGACGCGCCGGGTCGGGCGCTGCGGCTGCGGTGTCAGCGTCTGGAATATGAGCAGCGTGTCGATGAACTCGTCAAGGGTATCCACCAGCACGCAACCGGTTTGACGCGAAAGAGCGATCCACGCGCGCTCATCGCCGGCAAGCGAACCCGTGTGCGAAGCCGCCGCCGCGAGCCCCTGGCGCGTGCGGCCGCCCTTGAGCATGACGACCGGTTTCACCGCTTTCGCGGCGCGCAGCATATCAAACAGGCGGCGTCCGTCTTTGGCGGTTTCGATGTAGAAGCCGATCACTTTGGTCTGCGCATCGGCCAGATAAAACTCGAGCATGTCGCCCGGTCCCAGATCGGCGCAGTTGCCGATGGTAACGAGCCCGGAGAACTTGATGCCGCGGCTCAGGCCGCGCCGGATAATATCGGTGCCGAGCCCGCCGCTTTGCGATACGACACCGACGTGCCCGACCTCGGTGGGACCGATTTCGGTAAACGTGATTTTTCCGCGCGGGGTGTAAATGCCAAGACAGTTCGGGCCCAGGAGCCGCATGCCGCCCGCGCGCGCCGCTGCCAGCAATCGTTCCTGCAAATCCCTGCCTTCATCGATTTCGCCGAAACCGCTCGAAATCACCTGTGCAAAACGCACGCGGCCCGCGGCGTCCGCGAGCATGGCGGGGACTTGCGCCGCCGAGACAGCGATGTACGCATAGTCGACCGGTTGCGGCGTGGCGGCGAGGCTCGGGTAGGCGCGCAGTCCATCGATCTCGGCAGCGGACGGATGAATCGGATAGATCTCGCCGGTGAACCCGAACTCGCGGATGCGGCGTATGAACACGTTGGGCAGGGCAGTGCCCTTGGTCGACGCGCCGACGACGGCAACCGTCCGCGGCATGAACAACGGCGCATACCGATCACTGATGGCCTGTGCAGTCATGACAAAATAAATCGCGCGTCGACCGCGACCGCGCCGGTCGTGGAAACGATGAGAGGATTGATGTCGGCTTCCCTGAAGTCGCCGGCGTGACGCATGAGCAAGCCGTCTTCGCCGCCGATCCTGAGCAGCACATCGATGATGGCGTCCCGCGCGACCGGTTGGCGCCCGCGCGCGCCGTCAAGGATCGTCGCGCCTTTCAGTTCGGCGAGCATTTCGGCGGCGTCGAGCGGCGTGATCGGACAGATGCGGAACGCAACATCGGCGAGCACCTCGACGAAAATTCCACCCAGGCCCACCATCACCAGTGGCCCGAAATCCGGATCGCGCACCGCACCGATAACCATCTCCTGACCGGCCGGCGCCATCTCTTCGATCAGATAGCCCTCAACGCGCGCGCTTAGGATCGGCGGCAATGCCGCCATGTCGACGATAGCCTGCGCGACTTCGGCGGCGTTGTTCAAACCCACTTTTACCCCGCCCGCATCGCTTTTGTGCAAGATGTCCGGCGACATGACCTTGAGTGCGAAGGGTGGCTTGAGTTTCATGCACGCAGCGGCAACCGCGCCAGCGTGCTGAACCACCGTCGATTGCGGCACGCCGACGCCGAAACTCGCGAGTAGCTGTTTGCCGGCAAGCTCATCGAGCGCCGTGCGGCCCTGCGCGCGTGCCGCTGCAATGAGTTGCGCGCCCGTCATGGCTTCTTCTTTGCCAGCACTTCCGGGATGAGACCGGTATGCACGTCTCCCGCCTGAAACTGCTCCGAGCGCAATATCGCCACCACCGCCGTAATATTGGTCTTGGGTCCCCTGATGTCGAAAGCCTCAAGCGCCTGAATGAGCCGCGTGATGGCGGACTCGCGGGTGGCCGCGTGAACGATCACTTTGGCGATCATGGGGTCGTAGTACGGCGTCACGTCGCGACCTTCGGCGTAGCCCGTTTCGACGCGTACCGCTTTGTCTTCGGGTGGACGAAATACGGTGAGCTTGCCGGGCGAGGGGAAAAAATTCTTCGGATCTTCAGCATAGACGCGCGCCTGGATCGCATGCCCGTTAAGCGCAATTTTATCCGGCAGGATGGCGCCGAGCTTTTCACCGGCGGCGGAACGGATTTGCGCGCGCACCAGATCGATGCCGGTCACTTCCTCGGTCACGCCGTGCTCGACCTGCAGCCGCGTATTCATCTCCAGAAAGTTGTACGAGCCGTCCGCGTCCAGCAACATTTCGACAGTACCGATGTTGTCGTAGCCCATCTCCCTGATGATCGCCGTGATCTGGTCGGCGACCGCAGTCACCGCCGGGCGCTCCAGCGCGGGGCCGGGGGCTTCTTCGATGACTTTCTGGTTGCGGCGCTGCACCGAGCAATCGCGCTCGAATAAATGCCGCGCGTCGCCATGCTGGTCGCCCAGCACCTGGAATTCGACATGCCGCGGCCGCTCGAACAGGCGCTCCAGATAGACTTCGGCGTTGCCGAAGCCGCGGCTCGCCATTGAACGCGACCGCTCAACGACCGCCAGCAACTCGCTCTCATCTTTCGCCGGCAGCATGCCGATGCCGCCGCCGCCGCCCGCCGGCTTGACCAGCACCGGGTAGCCGATCGCGCGTGCCGCCGCCAGGATGGCTGCAGGTTCGGCCGGCAGGACGGCCGAACCTTGCGACATCGGCATGCCGTATTGCGCCGCCATTTCGCGCGCGCGGGTCTTGTGCCCCATGGCGGCGATCCATTTGGGCGAGGGGCCGATGAAGTACACGCCCGCATCCGTAACGCGTTGCGCGAATTCAGCGTTCTCCGACAGGAATCCATAGCCCGGGTGCATGCCGTCGACGCCGGCGCGCTTGAATACATCGAGCAGCAGGTCCTGGTTCAAATAGCTGTCACGCGCGGGCGCCGCGCCGATCGCATAGGTCTCGTTCGCCATTTCCAGATAAGGCGCGCCATAGTCCGCTTCCGAATACACGGCAACCGACTTGATGCGCATTTCGTACAGTGCGCGCAGAACGCGTGCTGCAACGGCACCGCGGTTTGCAACAACGACTTTGTTAAACATTCAAACCTTTCAACCACAATTGACAAAAAGAACACCGGGACAGGCAGACGACAATGAGTTCGCTGGCGTCTTTCGCGGCAAGGCTCTAGTAACTCGTCGGCCAGGTGCGCATCAAATGCTGGCCAACCCCTTTGGTCATGCGCAACTTGTAAACATCCAGCATGCGGATCAGATAATCGCGCGTTTCGGCCGGACGAATGACCGCCTGCGCCGCGAACACGGACGCCAGGCCCCAGACATCCGAGCCTTGCGCAATTTCCGCGAACCTGGCGGGATAATCGGCATCGCCGGGTTTGACTCCATGCACGATGGTGGTCGCAAACTCGGGACTCATGAAGCTGATCTCGGCGGTCGGCCACGCGGCAATATCGTCGGCATGGCGCCCGCCGCCCATGCATACATACGCGCGGCCGTAGCTCTTGCGCAATATGACCGTCAGCTTGGGCACGGTGACCAGCGTCATCGCATTCATGAAGTTCATGATCTTGCCGGGCGCGCCGCTGCGCTCCGCTTCGGTGCCGATCTGGAATCCCGGCGTGTCGACGAGCAACACGACAGGCACGTTGAACGAATCGCACAGGACGAGGAAGTCGACGATCTTGCGGCACGCGTCGGCGTCGAGGGCGCCGCCGCGATGCAGCGGATTATTGGCCACGATACCGACGCTTTTGCCGCCGAGCCGCGCGAGCGCCGCAACCGCGCTCTTGCCGAAGCGCGGTTTCAGTTCAAACAGCGTATCTTTATCGACCAGCGCCTTGATGACGCGCTTCATGTCATAGACCTGCGTGCGCTTCTCCGGCAGGATGGAAAAAACATCGGGCATGTCCGCACCCGAGCCCGCGGGCACCGGCGCATCCGGCGGCGCTTCGCGATGGTGGCCCGGCATATAGGACAGGAAACGCTTGAGCGCAGCGAACATTTCCTCTTCGGTATCGACCACCTGGTCGATAAGCCCGGTGGTTTCGGCATGCAGCCGCCAGCCGCCAAGCTCATTGAGATCGACTTTCTCGCCCAGCGCCATTTCAATCAGGCGCGGACTCGACACCGCCATCGTCGCGCCTTTCTGCATCACCGCGAAGTCGGCGAGACACGCGAGCCATGCCGACGAGCCGAACGACGGGCCGATCACCGCGGTGGCGAGCGGCGTTTCGCGCGTGCGGCGAAACTGCGTGTTGTCGTTGCCGAGCAGGAGCCCCATGCCGCGCGAGCCCATCGCGTCAGGCAGCCGCGCGCCGGTCGATTCGCCGACGATGACGAGCGGCATGCCGCGCTCGGTCGCGGTGCGCTTCATGTGGCCTACTTTTTTGCCGTTGGTCGCGCTGGTCGATGCGCCCTTGACCGTGAAGTCGTTGACGACGACCGCGACATCGCGCCCGTCGATGCGCGCAAAGCCGGCGATCTTGCCGTCCGTCTGGGTTTCGTCCGCCTGCTCCGGATACACGCCTGACGAGCCGAACAGCCCCGACTCGATGAAACTGCCGGCGTCCACCAGCGCGGCGATGCGTTCGCGCGCGTTTAACTGTCCGGCCTTTTTGCGCCGGGCGAGCTTGTCCGGCCCGCCCATGCCGAGCGCTTTGGCGTGCCGCGCCGCGTATTCTTCGAGTAATTGTTCAAATGCCATGCCGGCAGTTCCTTTGGTGTTGATTACGCTTATCGTCGCACGCCGGCGCGCAGCCGCGGTTCGCGCGGGTCTGCCATGTGCCCGGCGCCAGCACTTGCCGGCGGCAGCGCAGTCTTGTGATCACGCGCGCCGCGGTCCATGGTGATGTTGCCTTGAGTAAGCACCCGGTCAATCTTTCGCAATGCCAAGGTCGGTCAGCGTCCGTTTCCATGCTGCATACTGGGCATCATAGTACTTGACGGCCTCATGACGGGCCATGAAATTGGCCGTCCAGTAATGCCGTTCGAGCAACGCCATATAATCGGCAGAGCGCTGCAGTTGCGCAAGCGCGCGTTCCCAGTACGCAATCTGCTCATCGGACAGTCCGCGGGGACCCATGACTCCCTGCGTAGCGACGAGTTGCACGTCAATTCCCTGCTCTTTCCAGGTGGGTATCTCCGCGAGTGCACCGCCGAGTCGTGCCGGAGAGCTGATTGCAATGATCCGCAGTTTGCCGGCGGTCATGAGCGTCACCAGGTTGGACGGCGTGCTGGCAACCAGATCCAGGTCGCCGCTCAACATTCCGGTCACCGACTCGGACGATGATTTGTAGGCTACGGCGTGCAATTTTTGCAGATCGGCGCCGGCCGCCTTTACGGGCAGCGCTATGCCAATGTGCACATGATTGCCGATCGCCGCGGCAACGCCGACCGATAAGTGCGTAGCGCTTTTTTTGAGCCGATCGACCAGGTCGGCGGCCGTTCTTATTGGCGAATCATTGCGAACGGCTACCGCGACATAATCGTTGAAAAGCACCGCGAGCGGCGTGAAATCCGAATAGGTTTGTTTCAGTTGGCCGGTAATCCTGCTGGTCAGAAGGGTCGGCGCTATCGTCGCCAGCACCGTCGCATCCCCGACCCGTTGATCGAGGTACGCGTTCATTAACGCGCCGCCGCCACCCGCCTTGTTCACCACGATGATGGGCTGGGTGACGATTTTCTGACTCTCCATGGTTTGCTTGATGACCCGCGCCGCGGTATCCAGCGCCGCACCGGCGCCGGCAGGGACGATATATTCGATCGGCTTCATCGGCTGCCAGGCGGTTTGCGGCGGGCTGGCGCACGGCGCGTTTGCGCTGTAAGCCCACGCCATAAAGCAAGCGGTGCGCAGTAGTAATGCGGGCCCGGAGCGAATCAGGGCCGGCGCTTCAACGCCACGCGCCGCGCAACCGGCAGGCAACTGTCCGGCAGCCATGCATTGCTTCAAATCGATAAAGCCGGGTTTCACGAATCGCACAGTATGATGTGGTCGCGTGCGAGCTGCTCGATTTCCTGCGGCGTGATGCCGGCGTCGCCAAGCACGGCACGCGTATCGCGGCCGATACGCCCGCCGCTGCGGTTGATGCGGCCCGGCGTCAAGGACAGTTTGGGCACGCAGCCGGTCAGCTTGACCGTACCCAGTTCGTCGTCGGGCGTCTCAACAATCATGTCGCGCGCGCGAAACTGCGCGTCCGAGAAAATATCAGCGACCGTATTGATGCGCGCGGCGGGAACGCCGGCAATCTCGAGGATACGCTCGATTTCCGCGATTTTATGCACCCCCGTCCAGGCCGTTACGACCGCGTCGACGTCGGCGATGTGCTTGCCGCGCGCGAGCGCGTCGGCAAAGCGGGGGTCGGCCAGCAATTGCGGCATGCCGATCGCGTGGACGAAGCGCTTGAACACCGGGTTCTGCGCCGCCTGAATGTGGATGTAGGAGCCGTCCTGCGTCGGATAGAGATTATTGGGCGCGCTGCCGGCGAGACCCGATCCGGTGCGGTTCGCGACGATCCCCAGCTTGTCGAATGCCGGAACATGCGGCTCGAGCAGGCTGAACGCACATTCGGCGAGCGCCGCGTCGACGCACTGGCCGCGCCCGGTGCGCTCGCGATAGTTGAGCGCCATCATGGCCCCCAATGCGGCATACAGGCCGGTGATGTAATCGGTAAGGGCGATCGAGACGCGCGCCGGCGGGCGGTCCGGGTCGCCCGTCAGGTGCCGCAGGCCGCTCGCCGCCTCAGCGATTACGCCGTAGCCCGGACGCTGGCTGTAGGGGCCAGTCTGCCCGAACCCGCTGATTCGCACCATGATGATATCGGGCCGCACCGCGACGAGATCCGCGTAACCGAGACCCCATTTCTCGAGCCCGCCCGGCCGGAAATTTTCAATCACGATGTCGCATTTGGCGGCAAGGCGGCGCGCGATGCTCTGGCCTCTGGCAGTGCGCAGATCGAGCGCGACGAGATCCTTGTTGCGCAATATGCTCGCCGCATACAGCGATTTCCCGCGATGATGGCGGCCCGCGGCGCGGATCGCATCGCCCTCGAGCGGCTCGATCTTGGTAACCTCGGCGCCGAAGTCCGCGAACAGGCGTCCGCAAAACGGGCCCGCCACGGTCGAGCCGAGCTCGAGCACGCGGTAGCCCGCCAGCGGCCCGTGCGTAGCACCGGTCTGCATCATTGCCGCGCCAGGCCCAACTCGCCCAGCACGGCTTTCATCTCGGCGTACTCGCGTTCGTAATAACGCGCCGTGTCATGGCTGTTGCGGTAATTGCTCTGCCAGTTACTGGCCTCAAGCTCCTTTTTCCACTCGTCGCTCTGCGCTAGCCTGAGAAAAGCGTTCTCCCAGAATGCAAGCTGCGGAGCCGCCAGGAAATCCGTCGCGCGCATGTCAATTGCTCCGCTCGTACATTTATGGCCTGACGCCCGCCTTGAGCCGCGGCCCGAGCTGCGTCGCGAGACGGCCTTGCAGCGCGCCGATGAAATCGCACAGATAGGGCCGCGTTTCGCGCGGATCGATCACCTCTTCGATGGCAAACGCCTCGGCGGTCCGGAAGGGCGAGCCGTACTGGCGCAGATCTTCCTCGATTTCCTTTTCGCGCAGGGCGGGGTCGGGGGCGTTTTCGATCTCGCGCCGGTACGCGGCCTTGACGCCGCCTTCCAGCGGCAGCGATCCCCAGTGCGCTGAGGGCCAGGCGATCTTGAAATTGAGGCCGCGCCGGTCGATCACCCCGCCGCCGGCCACGCCGTAGCACTTGCGTACCATGATCGTGAACACCGGCACGTTCAGCTGCAACCCGATGTAGCGCGTGCGCACGCCTTCGCGCATGATCGCGTCGGCTTCCGACTCCGCGCCCACCAGCAGTCCCGGGATGTCGGCGAAGAAGATGATCGGAATATTGAACATATCGCACAGCTCGAGGAAATGCCCCTGCTTGCGCGCCGCCTTGTAATCCATGATGCCGCCCGCCATGGGGTTGTTGGCAACGATGCCGACAGGGTAGCCGTCCATGCGCGCGAGCGCGGTTATCAGGGCGCGCCCGAACGTCGGCTGGATTTCAAACATCGAGCCGTGATCGACGACCATCTGCACCAGTTTTTTCATGTTGTAAGCGGCGCGTGCCGAGCGCGGCACGATGCTCGCGAGCGCGTCGTCGCAGCGGTCGGCCGGATCGCTGCATGGCGCACGCGGCGGCAGTTCCCACACGTTTTGCGGCATGTAGCTCAGGAAGCGACGGATCTGCGCCAGGCAGTCAGCCTCGTCGCTCGCGACATTGTCGATGGTCCCCGCGGTGTCCGCGGCGATCTTCGAGCCGCCGAGTTCCTCTTTGGTGAGCTTGTGGCCGAACGCCCGCTCGACGACCGGCGGCCCGGCCGCGAAAATCTGGCTTTTCCCCTTGATCATGATCGACCAATGGCTGAGGATGGCGCGCGCGGAAGGCCCGCCCGCGACCGTACCCATCACGGCGCTGATTACCGGTACGATCCCCATCAGATCCACCGATCGCTCGAAGCCATCCTGGCCGTATCCGGGAACCACGGCATAACCCTTGCGCCGTGCGGTGTTCACCGTGCCGCCCGTGCCTTCGATCAGGTTGATCAGCGGTATGCGGTATTCGTAGGCGAGGTCTTCGATGAATCCGCCCTGACCGCCTTTGCGACGGTCGCTGCCGAAGCCGGTGCCCGCGCGTATCGTGTAGTCCTCACCCCCGATCGCGACCGGGCGGCCGTCGATGCGGCCCAAACCCATTACATACGGGGCCGGCTCGAATTTCGTCAATTGGCCGGCGGCGTCATAGGTGCCGCGACCGGCGAGCTTGCCGACTTCACGAAAAGAGCGCGGGTCGAGGAGCGCGTCGATGCGCTCGCGCACGGTTTTTCGTCCGGCCGCGTGATGCTTCGCGACCGCTTCCGGCCCGCCGCACACCTCGGCCAGCCGGCGGCGCCGTTGCAGCTCTTCGATCTCCGGTTGCCAGCTCATAAATATTTCCGCGCCGCGCGCGCGAAGCGCGGCCGGCGTCAATGGCTGCAGGTTGGGCCTGCAGGGGGGTAATTGAGACTTCTTGCTCCGACACATGCTAGCTTTGATCGCACTTTGTTGTCAATAAGATTGTTGACAATCTTACATGATTCCAGCTAAGTTAGCGCTATGGGTTCCCCCGTTCGACCGTCCACAGCGGCGCCCGTCGCCGCGCCGCCGCGCGCGCGGCCTGTACCCGGCACGCCTATGCTGTCGCTGCCCGAGCAGATTGCCGCGCAGCTGGCAGGCCGCATCACGGCCGGCAGCCACGCGCCCGGTCAGCGCATCATGGAGCAAGCGGTCGCCGCCGAATTCGGCGTGAGCCGCGGCCCGGTGCGCGAAGCGTTGCGGCTGCTGGAAAAAGACGGCCTCGTCACGATACTCGCACGGCGCGGCGCGCAGGTGACCAAGCTCAGCATCCCGGAAGTGCGGGAGATGTTCGACATTCGCGTTGCGCTCAATGGCTTGCGCGATCGCGGCATCGCCGAAGACCCGGAACGCATGAAACTGTTGCCGATGCTCGAGGCGGAGGTCGCCGAGCTCGCGCGGCTGTCGCGTAACGCGCGTGACAGCGACGACTACGTCAAATGCGTCTTCAGGCTGAACCGGGCATTGACCGCGGCGTCGCGCAGTCCACGGTTGCGCGCGATTCTCGATGCGCTGGCACGGCAGACATTGCGCTATTCGCAGCTCGGGCTGGCGAGCGAGATGCGCCGCCGGCAGTCGGTCAGGCACTGGCAGGAACTGGTGAGAGCCGTGCGCGAGGGTGACGGCGACCGCGCGCAGCGCGCGGCCGAACTCAGGGTGCGCGCGTCGCGCGACGAGGCGATCAAAAAGCTGCGGGAACTGGCGGAAAACTGAGACCGACCCGGATGCGAGGGGCTTAGCCCTCGAGTATGGCCACGACCTGGCCTTCGGCGACCGGGTCTTTTTCCTTGACCAGAATCTCCAGCACCGTGCCGCCATCCTCGGTGATCACGGGAATTTCCATTTTCATCGATTCGATCACGACCAGCGTGTCTCCGCTCTCGACCTGGTCGCCCGGTTTCGACTTGACTTGCCACACGGTGCCGGTGATTTCGGATTTGACTTCGATCTTCGCCATGGTTCGTATCCCTGAAACGCGCGCTTTTCGGTCACTGCATGCGCCGAGGGTCGAAGTATAGCATCCGTGCGCACCGCCGTTGTAACGCCGCGCACGAGCGCTTACCATACGCGCTTGCATTGCGCGCAACGTCTCATCAGGAAAACTTTATGTCCGCACTGCCACTGCTCAAAGTCGCCGCGTCGTCCCTGGCGAAACGCGTCGCACTGCTTGATTTCCCGCGCGCGCTGTGCGGCGCAATTTTGCTGCTGCTCGCGACCGCGGGCGGCGCGCAGGACGTGAGGCTCCCGCCGGTAGACGAGGGCGGCGGCGACGCGAGCTGGCCGCGCTTCAAGGCGCGGCTGCTGGATGCGCTCGTGCGCCGCGACGCCCAATTCGTACTCGGCATCGTCGACCCGCGGATCCGCAATACCTCCGGCAGCGCCGGCGCCGCCGAATTCAACAAACTCTGGGAACCGCGTTCGACCGCGAGCCCGT
>JAYWDM010000213.1:0-5915 GCA_043779885.1 Betaproteobacteria bacterium
CGCCCGTAAACATCCATCAGCGCGAGTGTCTTGATATTGTTGGTCGCTTTGCGCGTGCGCTTGATCAGCCGCGTAATCAGATAAATCGCGGTATCCGGATGCTCGACAATATGCGCGCGCAGCTCGGTGCGGCTGATCACCGCGAAAGTCGCAGGTTCGAGCGTCATTACGGAAGCCGAGCGCAACCCGCCGTCAAGCACCATCTCGCCGACATATTCGCCGGGACCGAAGATGTCTATGATGACCTCCCGCCCGTTATCGTCGCTCGCATAAACCTTGACCTTGCCGGCAAGGATTATGAACAGCGTGTCCCCGGAGTCGCCCTCCTGGATAATCGTGACGTTCTTCGGAAACTTGCGGATCTGGCCGCGCGACGCCACCTCGCGCAGGACATCGTCCTTGAGAACTTCGAGATCACGCGCGGTCGCCGTGGGTGCCATGTGCCTTATCCCGATTGATATAACGCGACCAGTTTATGCAAAAAACCGCGCGAGGACAATTCCCGCCGAAGAGTTAGGCCGTTCGGGCTAACTGTTTGTTGAAAATCGGCAGAGACTGTCATTGCGAGGAGCCAAAGGCGACGAAGCAATCTCGAAACTCATTGATTGCGCAAAATACGAGATTGCTGCGCTGACCGCCACGCTACGCTCGCGGCTGACGGCTCACCGCAATGACAGCATGATGTGTTTTTCAACAAACTGCTAGACGCCGTCCTGAACTTTGCCGGCAGGCAGCGCGCACGAGTCAGATCGCTTGTCGTTAAGCAGGGGGATGCCAAATACCCTGACGTTCGCGAGGTTGGACGCCAAAACGCGCTGCCTTCCGGTTGACTCGTCAATCAGTTGCAGTTGTGCATGTGATTGGCCGTTTTCGCACGAAACATGCGCGTTGATGAAATACGTTTTGCCCTGTTCCGTATCGAGCAAGATACTCTCGGCCTCCGTATGGCCTAATCCCACCCGGTGGCCTCCTGGCGCGACGATCGACATCAGATAAAAGGTCGGACGCAGGATACCCGCGACGCGACCGTCGACGACCAGGTATTCGGCAACATTGAGCCCCGGCTCATCGAGGTAAACATAGATCAGCGACTTGTCCCCGGGAGGCGAGAACGTCTTGGCGAATTTATCCTGCTCGTTCGTCGCATTCAGGATTACAAGCGGCGCGCACGCGGTGAACAAAATTACCGACGCCAACGCCGGGACCAGCACTCGCATCACCCTGAAAAACATGCTGACTTTCCAGTGCCCCGGGTTTCTCGCAGTCGCCATGATCCCGTCATGCCGACGAAACTCGGCATCCAGCAGGATGTTGATTCGCTTGAATCACGTTTTCCGGACCCCAGCGTACGCCGGGGAGACGAGTCAAATTTCAACATACTGCTACAGCGGCTTGATGTCGACCTTGCGGAATTTCACGACGCCGCTGCCATACTGCAGCGCGATCGGACCACTGGCGTACTTGCTGTCCTGAACGTTGACCGTGACAACGCCATTGAACACAACCGTAAGCTGCGACCCTTTGGCCGTGATGTCCATCGTGTTCCATTGACCGCCGGCTCTGGGCATCGGCGATACCTTGGCCACGTTGACGATCGCTCCCGTGCCGTACGACGGGTCGGGGCGCGTGTCGTAGATGTTCACTTCGTAAGAATTGGTGGCGGTGATTTTATTGGCGTCGGTGCAGCGGATGAAGATACCGCTGTTGGCGGTGTTGTCGACCCAGAACTCGGCGCGCAACTGAAAGTCCTTGTAGGACTTCTTCGAGACGAGAAAGCTTGAATCCTTGCCGCCGAGGTCGGCCTGCGCGTAGCCATCCTTAAGTCTCCAGTTGGCGTCGCCGAGACGGTTCCAGTCATTGAGGTTGGTGCCGTCCAGCAGCGTGATCCATCCCGTCTGGGCCGGACCTATCGGCTGGTATGCACAGCCCAGAAAGCCGGACCCGATAACAAGCAACCCGATAGCGATGGCGGATAAGCGTTTCATTGTGTTCTCCCCGTGTAGTGATGAATGACGATCGACGTTCCTGCCTGCGTGCCGCCGCGCACTGAGTTTGACTATCCCGATCGGCTGGCCGGCTTCATTGGTTTGGCAGGCTCTTCCAGCCGGGTATTAGCGTACACAGCATAGGCCACGCCGTGCGTGACCGTCAAGACAAGCGACAGTTTGCTGCCGTATCGTCTCCGCTCCGCCGGAACCACAACCGGCCGGCAGCAACTGCCCTGATGCAGATCGCGTTGGGTATATAGTATTGCCTATGAAGTCATACCGCCGTCCAAACCGACGACTGCATTGGTTGTCGAAGGCCATGTGCCCCAACCTTGATAACCGCGCATGACCGCCCGCAAAAAAGCCGCTCCGAAAAAATCAATGGCCGCGCGTGCTGCCGACGCAAGCGCGGTGCGCGAGCCGGTGGCGCCGGCCGATACGGCCTTTCCCATCGTCGGCATCGGCGCCTCGGCGGGCGGCCTGGCGGCGTTCGACGCGTTTTTTTCGGCATTGCCCGACGGCAGCGGCAGCGGGATGGCTTTTATCGTTGTGCAGCATCTGGCGCCCGACCACAAGAGCATGCTCACCGAACTGATCAGCCGCTACACCCGTATGCAGGTGTACGAAGTCGAAGACGGGATGCGGGTCGCGCCCAACTGCACCTATAATCATTCCGCCCAACCACGACATGGCGTTCATGCACGGCGCATTGCAACTGCTCGAACCGGCGGCGCCGCGCGGTCACCGCAGCCCGATCGACTTTTTTTCCGCTCGCTCGCGCAGGATCAGCACGCGCGGGCGATAGGCATCGTGCTCTCCGGCACCGGCAGCGACGGCACTCTGGGGGTGCGCGCGATCAAGGGTGAGGGCGGCATGGTGATGGCGCAGACCTCGGAATCCACTCAGTACGACGGCATTCCGCGCAGCGCCATCGCCACCGGCCTGGTGGACTTCGTGTTGGCGCCGGCCGACATGCCGGCGCAATTGATTGCCTACGCAAGCCACGCGTTCGGGAAGAAAAACGAGATCGACGCTCCCCATGGACTCAAGGTCGATGACGCGCTGAAAAAGATTTTTGTGCTGCTCCGGGCGCAGACGGGCCACGACTTCTCCCAGTACAAGCAGAACACCATCAATCGCCGCATCGAGCGGCGCATGGCCGTGCACCAGATCAAACGGGTGGACGATTACGTGCTGTATCTGCGCAAGAACCCATCCGAGGTGGATGCGCTCTTTCGCGATCTGCTGATCGGCGTCACCGGCTACTTCCGCGACCCGGAAGCATTCAAGGCGCTGGAGGACGAAGTCATCGTGCGCCTCCTGTCGAACAAGCCCGCCGGCGCCTTGATACGCGTGTGGGTCCCCGGCTGCTCCACCGGCGAGGAGGCCTATTCCATCGCCATCCTGCTGCAGGAGCGGATGGACGCGCTCAAGATCAGCTTCAAGCTCATGGTGTTCGCTACCGACATCGACAGCCTGGCCATCGCACAGGCCCGCGCCGGCGTCTACCCCGCCAGCATCGCCGCCGATATCCCGGCCGCCAGGCTGGCGCGTTTTTTTACCGAAGAACCAGGGGGCGGCTTTTTTCGCATCAACAAGCTCATCCGCGACATTCTGATCTTTTCCGAGCAGGACGTGATCAAGGACCCGCCCTTCTCCAAACTCGACCTGGTCAGTTGCCGCAATGTGCTGATCTATATGGATCAGGAACTGCACAGAAAACTCATCCCGCTGTTCCACTATGCGCTGAATCCGGGCGGTTTCCTGTTTCTGGGCACCTCCGAATCCACCGGTGACCATGTGGAACTCTTTGTCACGCTTGATCGCGCGGCAAAGCTGTACCAACGCAAGGACGATGGCGCCCCGCAGCGCCTGGCGCTGGCCCGGTTTCTGCCGCCGTTGACCAGGAGCACAGCCGACTCGCACGCGCGCGCGCAAGGCGGGCGGAACCGCAATGCAGGCGCGCACTTCCGCGAGCTCACCGAACGGACGCTGATGCAGCACTACGCCGCGGTCGGCGCGCTGGTCAACAAGCGTGGCGATATCCTCTACCTGCACGGACGCACGGGCCAGTATCTTGAACCAGCGCCGGGCGAGGCCGGCCTGAACATCCTGAAAATGGCGCGCCAGGGATTGCGCCCCGGTTTGACCACGGCCCTGCACAAGGCGGTGGCAACAAAAGAGCCCGCCTCCTATGCGGGTCTGCGCATCAAGACCAACGGCGATTTCTCCGCCGCAAATCTCAGGATCCAGCCGGTAACTTCCGACGCGAACGGGCTGCCGCTGTTCCTGGTTATCCTGGAGCATGCGCCAGAAGCGCCCGCGGACCCCGAACGTACCGCCGGCGGCGCGCCGCTGCCGCATGACGCGGACGGACACAGCGGAGAAATCGTTGCGCAGGTCGCGGCGCTGAAGCAGGAATTGCGCAACAAGGAGGAATACCTCCAGACCACCACCGAGGAACTCGAGACCTCCAACGAAGAACTCAAGTCCGCGAACGAGGAAATGCAGTCCATCAACGAGGAAATGCAATCCACCAACGAGGAGCTGGAAACCTCCAGGGATGAGCTGCAATCGATCAACGAGGAGCTGGCCACCGTCAACGCCGAGTTGCAGGGCAAGGTGGGCGATCTGTCGCAGGACAACAACGACATGAACAACCTGCTCGCCGGCACCGGCGTGGGCACGATATTCGTCAACCATCAATTGCAGATTCAGCGTTTCACACCCACCATTACGCAGGTGATCAACCTCATCGCGACCGATTTGGGGCGGCCGGTGGGCGACATCGTGTCCACTCTCGTGGGCTATCGCGATCTCGTCGCGGATGTACAGCGGGTGCTGGATACCCTGGTTCCCAGGGAGATCGAAGTGCAGAGCGCGCAGGGCAAATGGTTCGATCTGCGCATCCGCCCCTACCGCACGCTGGACCATGTGATCGAGGGCGCGGTGATCACCTTTTCCGATATAACGGAAATAAGAAAAGCGCGCGAAATGCTGCAGGAATCCGCGGCCCTGCACCGCCTTGCCGTCGTCGTGGCCGACTCGCGCGACGCCATCCTGGTGCAGAATCTGGACGGCGCGATCCAGTGCTGGAATCCGGCCGCGAGCCGCCTGTATGGCTGGAGCGAGGCCGAAGCGCTGACGATGAACATCCGTGAACTGATCCCGCGGGAGAATCAGGACGAAGCACTGGCCGTCATCGGGCGTCTGGGCCGCGCCGAGGTTCTGCAACCCTACCCGCAGGAGCGGCTCGCCAGGGACGGCCGGATCGTGCGCGTGTCAGTGATCGCGACCGCATTGGTCAATGAGTCCGGGGCCATGTATGCCATTGCCACGACGGAGAGGGAGGAACTTTGATGCGCAAGTCAGCCCCTGACGACGGAACGACCGCCAGACCGCCGGACGAGTTGCGCCGGCGGGCGGAAAAAATTGCGCGCGACAAGGCAGACCGGGCGCCGGTAAACCTGGACTCGCTCGCGCCCGCCGATGCGCAACGCGTGCTCCACGATCTGCAGGTGCATCAGATTGAACTGGAGTTGCAGAACGAGGAACTGCGCCAGGCGCAGAATGCGCTGGAAGCCTCCCGCGCGCGCTACTTTGACCTCTACGACCTGGCGCCGGTAGGCTATTTTACGCTGGACGAAAACGGCTTGATCCTCGAAGCCAATCTAACCGCCGCCACTTTGCTGGGAATCGCGCGCGGCGCACTGGTCGGGCAACCGATCGGCCGCTTTATTGCCGGCGCTGACGCGGACACCTGCTACCTGCATCGCAAGGAACTCTTCAGGACCGGCGCGCCGCAAGCGTTCGAACTGCGCCTGTTGCGACAGGGCAGCGCGCCGTTCGCCGCGTGGATGGAGGAAACCGTCGCGCCGGACGCCGGCGGCGCGCGCACATGCCGCGCCGTGATAAGCGACATCACCG
>JAYWDM010000214.1:0-15543 GCA_043779885.1 Betaproteobacteria bacterium
TTCTTCGCCATCGACACGACCAGCGCGGCCATGTTTTCGGCCAGCGCCACCGCGTAATGCGGCGCATCGGCGACCAGCACTTTCGTAACGCCGGCAACCTTGGCCGCCGCAGCCGCCGCCTCGGCGCACTCGCTGCCCGCGACGAGCACGTGGATATCGCCGCCGAGTTTCGTCGCGGCGGCGACGGTATTGGCAACGCCCGTTTTGAGTTGCTTGTTGTCGTGCTCTGCTACGACCAGGATCGCCATCTAGATCACCTTCGCTTCGTTTTTGAGCTTATTCACGAGTTCGGCAACGTTCGCCAGCTTCACCCCCGCGCCGCGTTTGGGCGGCTCCTCCACTTTTAGCGTGATGAGACGCGGCGTCACGTCGACACCCAGCGCATCGGGCTTCAACACTTCGAGCGGCTTCTTCTTGGCCTTCATGATATTGGGCAGCGTCACGTAGCGCGGCTCGTTTAACCGCAGGTCCGTGGTGACTACCGCGGGCAGCTTCACGGTGATATTTTCCAGACCGCCGTCGACTTCGCGCGTGATATCCGCGTGGTCGCCGACGATCGCGAGTTTGGAGGTAAAGGCCGCCTGCGGCCAGCCGAGCAGCGCCGCCAGCATCTGGCCCGTCTGGTTGCAATCGTCGTCGATCGCCTGCTTGCCCGTCAGCACGAACCCCGGCTGTTCCCTGGCGACTATCGCCTGCAAAACCTTGGCCACTGCCAGCGGCTGAACTTCGGTCGTGATTTCAACCAGTATTGCACGGTCAGCGCCCATGGCCAGCGCCGTGCGCAGCGTCTCCGTGCACTGCGGAACGCCGATCGACACCGCGACGATTTCGGTCACCGTGCCCGCTTCCTTCATGCGCACCGCCTGCTCGATCGCGATTTCGCAGAAAGGGTTCATCGCCATCTTGACGTTCGCCGTCTCGACGCCCGTGCCGTCGCTTTTGACCCGCACCTTGATATTCGGATCGACCACCCGCTTGATTGCCACCAGAACCTTCATCGCCGCCCCTAGTCTTGAATTTGCGGCAAGCGCCGCGTAACAGGTCCCGCATTTTACCGGATTAGCCCGACGCGTGAAATGGCGGGCTTACCGCCCGCGGAATTTCCCCGCCGCCCTTGCGCACCTCACGCGGCGGCCAGCAAACGCGCCAGGCGCGCCGCATCGGCGAGCTTATCAAGGCCAAGCACGCTGTCGCACAACTCGCGCGCCCGGCCGGCCGGCAGCGCATGCATGGCCAGTGTCTCGAACTTCCTTACCACCGCGGATTCCGCAGCGAACTCTTCCTTGGCGCGCGAGACTTCACGCGTACGTTCCAGCCGCGTGCCGTCCGTGAGATGCACTTCGACACGCACCATCTGGCGAAATCGCGGGCCTCTGGCGGTAATCCCGGGGTCGTGCACCACGGCTACTTTCGCGGCGAGCGCCATGCGCGCGGGATCGGCCAGTTTGTCCTCGGTGAACTGATCGACAAACACTTCGTTGTCCAGGAGCAGGGTGGCGACGCAGTAGGCCAGATTGAGTTGCGCGGCGGTGAACCCCTGCGGCACGTATTTCCAGCCGACATGCTCGACCGTCACCTGCGAACCATGCACGACGATCCTCTCCACGTCGTCCGCCGTGAACGGCCGTTGCTCCCGCAATTCGACCAGCGCGTCGAGCGTGGAGTGATTGCTGCCGACGCACGCGTAGAACTTGAGCCTGACGCCCATGGTCTGCCATACGGATCCCAGACCGGCCGTGAGTTCGTCCAGCCTGAAGCGGTCCGTCGAGCGCGAGAACGTGGTGCAGAATCCGCCATAGACGCTTTCGAACACGTCGACGATGCCGGTGAATCCCGCGTCCGCAAGCTGCGCGCCATACAGCCCGCTTTGCGCCGCGCGTCCCGCGTGCATGCGCTTGACCATGGACCCGAACTGCGCCGCCATCAGGCCGCATGATTGCGTGCCGGCGATGCCGAGCGCGTGCACGGTCGTGCCGGCATCCAGATGCATACCGCGCGCCGCCGCGGCAGCCGCCGCATAGACGCCGACTGTCGCCCCCGAATGCCAGCCCTGCGCGATATGTTCCGGTCCCATGCACAGACCGACACGCGGCCCGGTTTCGTAACCCGCAACCGCCGCGGTCAGGAAATCCCTGCCGCTCATGCCGGGACGCATTTCGGCAATGCAAACCAGCGCCGGCAGCACGAGACAACCGGTGTGCAATACCGCCGTGCGATGCACGTCGTCCAGCTCGAAGCCCTGCACCTGGGTGCCGTTCACCAGCGCCGCATGCGGCGCGGACAGTTTTTGCTGCGTTCCCCACACGGCGCACGCTTGCGTGGTATCGAGTTCGCCCAGCCGCTTTTGCAGTATGCGGCTCCATTCCAGACTGGCGCCGTACAGCCCGCAGCCCAGCGCGTCGAGTATCAGGAGCCTGACGCGTTGCCTGACCTCGGCGGGGATCGCCTCGTAAGTGAGGCCCGCGACAAACCCGGCGATGCCGCGGGTATGCGGATTACCGGTGGTCGCCGCGCGCGTCAACTGCGCGGCTTGCGAAACAGCGCCAACGCCTCGCCGACGATGCCGCGGCGGAACGCGAGCACGCAAATGATGAAGATGCCGCCCATGATCACCTGCACCCACGAGCCGACTTTGTCGGCCAGCTGATTCTGCAATCCCACGATCACGAACGCGCCCACCACCGGCCCGAACACGGTGCCGAGTCCGCCGAGCAGCGTCATCAGCACCACCTCGCCCGAGGTATGCCAATGGGCGTCGGTTAGCGACGCCAGCTGGAAGACGACGGTTTTGGTCGCACCGGCAAGCCCCGCAAGTGCTGCCGACAGCACGAACGCGACGAGCTTGTACCTCGCTACATCGTAGCCGAGCGAGATCGCGCGCGGCTCGTTCTCGCGAATCGACTTCAATACCTGGCCGAACGGCGAATGTATGGTGCGGTAGATCAGGAAAAAACCGCCGAGAAAGATTGCGAACACGACGTAATACAGGTTCATGCTGTCTGCGAGATCGATGACGCCGAACAGCGCGCCGCGCGGCACACCCTGCAGCCCGTCTTCACCGCCGGTGAATTTCATCTGCAGCCAGACGAAATAGATCATCTGCGCCAGCGCCAGCGTGATCATGGCGAAATAAATTCCGGCGCGGCGGATGGCGAGGCTGCCGAACAGCCAACCGAGCATTCCGGCAAACGCGGCGCCGGCAAGGATGCCGGCCTCGGGCGGCCATCCCCACACCTTGATCGAATGGCCGGCAATGTAGCCTGCGGCGCCGAAAAACGCCGCATGGCCGAACGATAACAGCCCGGTATAACCGAGCAGCAGATTGAACGCGCAGGCAAACAGCGCAAAGCACCAGCATTTCATCAGGAATGTCGGATATATGCCCAGCCACGGCGCGATGGCGCCGCCCACGACAAGCAAAACGAACCCGAGCGTGGTCCGGTTCATGGCGCTACCGTTCGCGCCCGAACAAACCGGCGGGCCTCACCAGCAGGACTATCACCATGATCACGAATATCACGACGGCTGACGCTTCGGGATAAAACACTTTGGTCAGCCCCTCGATCAAACCGAGACCCAGGCCGGTAATGATCGAGCCCAGGATGGATCCCATGCCGCCGATCACCACCACCGCGAATACGACAATGATCAGATCGGCCCCCATGAGCGGACCAACGGTGAAAATCGGCGCGGCCAGCACGCCGGCAAATGCCGCGAGGGCGACGCCGAAGCCATAGGTGAGTGTGATCATCAGCGGCACGTTGACGCCGAATGCCTGCACCAGCCGCGCATTCTCGGTACCGGCACGCAGGTACGAGCCGAGCTTGGTGCGCTCGATCACATACCACGTCGAGAAACACACCACGAGCGAGGCGACGATCACCCACGCGCGATACTTCGGCAGGTACATGAACCCGAGATTGATCGCCCCTTGTAACTGCTCCGGTATCTCATACTGCTGGCCGGATACGCCGTACGCGTAGCGGAACAGGCCTTCAATGACCAGCGCCAGGCCAAAGGTGAGCAACAACCCGTAGAGGTGATCGAGCTTGTAGAGCCGCGACAGCATGGTGCGTTCGATGATCACGCCGAGCGCGCCGACCAGCAGCGGCGCTAGCAACAGCATGATCCAGTAGTTGATGCGGAATTCGGGGCTGCCGATCCAGCCGCCGACCTGGGTCAGTCCAAGCCACGCGATGAACGCTCCCATCATGTACTGCGCGCCATGCGAAAAATTGATGATGTTGAGCATGCCGAAAATCACGGCCAGGCCGAGGCTCAAAACGGCGTAAAAGGAACCGTTGATGAACCCGACCAGCAACTGGCTGTAGAGGGCCTGCGGGGTGATCCCGAGCATCTCAAACATGGTGGAATTCAGTGATGAGCAATGAGTAATGAGCAATGGGCAAAGAGAAAAGACCGGGCAGTTCGGTGCTTCCGCTCAATTGCCCATTTGCTACGCAGTGCATTATCCACTTCGCCTACCCTCATCGCGCCACTTGTCATGCGCTACGCGTCACTCATCATTACCGATTACTTCTTCAGCAGCGGGCATTCGCTCTGCGCGACCGGCATTACAGCGTCGGCGGCCGGAATCACCTGGCGCACGTGGTAATAGTCCCACGGGTACTTGGATTCCTCGGGTTTTTTCACCTGCAGCAGATAAAAATCATGCACGTGGCGGCCGTCTTCGCGGATCTTGCCGTTCTTGGCGAAGAAATCATTGATCGGTGTGTCCTTCATTTTGCGCATCACCGCCTGGGTATCGTCGGTGCCGGCGGCCTTGACCGCCTTCAGATAGTGCATGGTCGAAGAGTAGTCCCCGGCCTGCACCATGGTCGGCATGCGCCGGTGCTTCTCGAAGAAGCGCTTCGACCAGGCGCGCGTTTCGTCATTGAAGTCCCAGTAAAACCCCTCCGTCAGAAACATGCCCTGCGTCGCCTTCAGGCCGAGGCTGTGCACGTCCGTAATGAACATTAAGAGCCCGGCGAGCGACTGCTTGGGCGTGATGCCGAATTCGGCTGCCTGCTTGATCGAGTTGGTGGTATCGGTGCCGGCGTTGGCCAGCCCGATGACTTTCGCGCCCGAAGACTGCGCTTTCAACAGAAACGACGACAAATCGGTCGCTGGGAACGGATGACGGACCGAGCCAAGCACCTTGCCGCCGTTGGCAAGCACGGTCGCGGTAGTATCCTTCTCCAGCGCATGGCCGAACGCGTAATCGGCGGTCAGGAAGAACCACGTGTCGCCGCCCTGCTTGACCACCGCCTTGCCGGTGCCGTTGGCAAGCGCGTACGTATCGTACGTGTAGTGCACGTTGGTGTCGGTGCACTGCTTGCTGCCGGTGATCGGCGTGGACGCCGCCCCGTTGACGATGGTGATGCGGTTCTTTTCCTTCGCCACCGGCATCACCGCGAGCGCGGTGGAAGTCGTGACGAGATCGATGATCATGTCGACCTGGTCGCGCTCGAACCATTCGCGCGCCTTGTTCGACGCGACGTCGCCCTTGTTCTGGTGGTCGGCCGATACCAGCTCGATCGGGAAGCTCTTGCCTTTTTCCATCTCCTTGAAATCGTCGATCGCCATTTTCACTGCGATTACCGCTCCGGCCCCCGAGAGATCGGAATACAGCCCCGACAGATCGGTGAGTACGCCGATCTTGACGACGCCGTCCGACAGCTTGACCCCGCCTGCTGCTTTCGCCTCGGCCTTCGGCGCGTCCTTCTTGGCCTGCGCCAACACGGCGACCGGCACGACCGCCAGCGCCAGACCGATCAGAACCGACAACAATTTGCGTTTCATGATATTGCCTCCTTGGCATGACATCGACTAGATTCCAAGCAAAACGTGCAGCTTGTCCATTTTTGAATTCAGCTCGGCCATTGTAACCGTTTCGACTATGCGGCCATGCTCGATCACGTAATGACGGTCGGCAAGCGGCGCCGCAAAACGGAAATTCTGTTCGACGATGATGACGGTGTAACCGCGCTCTTTCAACGTGCGGATCACGCGCCCGAGCGTCTGCACGATCACCGGCGCCAGGCCTTCGCTGATTTCATCGAGCAGCAGCAGCTTCGCACCGGTGCGCAGGATGCGCGCAATCGCGAGCATCTGCTGTTCGCCGCCCGAGAGCCGCATGCCGGGGCTGGCGCGGCGCTCCCGCAGGTTCGGAAACATTGCGAAAATTTCATCGATGGGCATGCCGCCGCTCGCGACCGCCGGCGGCAGCATGAGGTTTTCCTCGGCGGTCAGGCTCGCGAAGATCCCGCGCTCTTCGGGACAGTAACCGATGCCAAGGTGCGCGATTCTGTGCGTCGGCATGGCGATGGCCTCGCGTCCGTTGACCATGATCGAACCGCTGCGCCGGCCGGTGAGGCCGAGTATCGCGCGCAGCGTGGTGGTGCGGCCGGCGCCGTTGCGTCCGAGCAGCGTGACTACCTCGCCGCGGTTAACGACGAAATCGATGCCGTGCAGGATGTGCGACTCGCCGTAAAACGCGTGCAAATCGGTCACGCGCAGGAATTCGGTGTCGGGTTGAATTGCGTTAGTCATGGGCGGCCGCCGCTTCCACGGTACCGACATATGCTTCGAGCACCTGGGGGTTCTTCGAAACCTCCGCGTATGGCCCTTCGGCGAGTATCGCGCCGCGCGCGAGCACCGTGATCGTGTGCGACAGGTTGGCAACCACGTTGAGGTTGTGCTCGACCATCATGATGGTGCGGCCGGCCGCCACTTTCCGGATCAGGTCGACAACCCGACCGACGTCCTCGTGGCCCATGCCCTGCGTCGGCTCGTCGAGCAGCATCAGCTCCGGATCGAGCGCCAGCGTCGTCGCGATCTCGAGCGCGCGCTTGCGCCCGTACGGCAGTTCGACGGTGACGGTATCGGCAAACGACGCCAGATCGACCGCCTCAAGCAGCTCCAGCGCGCGCGCGTTGAGTTGATCGAGGGTGCGCGCCGACTTCCAGAAATGAAACGAGGTGCCGAGCTTGCGCTGCAGGCCGATACGCACGTTTTCGAGCACGGTCAGATGCGGGAAGACCGCCGAAATCTGGAACGAACGGATGATGCCGCGGCGCGCGATCTGCGCCGGCTTGTCCCCGGTAATATCGCTGCCGTTGAAATGGATGGTGCCGCGCGTCGGCTCCAGAAACTTCGTCAGCAGGTTGAAGCAGGTCGTTTTGCCGGCGCCGTTGGGGCCGATCAGCGCGTGTATGCTGCCGCGCCTGACGTTCAGGCTCACGTCGTTGACCGCGACAAACCCCTTGAACTCCTTAACGAGGTTCTTCGTTTCGAGAATGTAGTCGTCGCTCATGCGGACCTAAAACTCGGCCACAGTGGGCACAGCGAACACAGAGAAATGCGAAAAACTTTCCCAGTTCGTTCTGGCCGTTTTCCCTCCGTGAACTCTGTGCCCTCTGTGGCAATTCGGTTTTGATTTGTCGCAGTTTACTCTATCGCCGTGGCCGATTTCGCCTGTTCGCGCAAAATAAATTTCTGGATTTTGCCGGTCGACGTTTTCGGCAAAGTCCCGAAAACTACCGACTTGGGCACCTTGAAGCGCGCCATGTGGCCGCGGCAGAATTCGATGATTTCCTGCTCGCTCGGCTGCGCGCCGGGCTTCAGTTCGATAAATGCGCACGGCGTCTCGCCCCACTTCGGGTCGGGCTGCGCGACCACCGCGGCTACCATGACCGCCGGATGGCGATACAGCACGTCCTCGACCTCGATCGAGGAAATGTTTTCGCCGCCCGAAATAATGACATCTTTCGAGCGGTCCCTGATCTTCACGTAACCGTCGGACTCCATGACCGCGAGGTCCCCGCTATGAAACCAGCCGCCGGCAAACGCATCGTCCGTCGCGCGGGGATTCTTCAGGTACCCTTTCATCGTGATGTTGCCGCGGAACATGATTTCGCCCATGGTCGCGCCGTTCCACGGCACGGGCCGCATGGTCGCCGGTTCCATCACCGTCATGCCCTGCTGCAGGTGGTACCACACGCCCTGGCGGCCGTTCAGCCTGACCTGCTCGGCGAGCGGCAGCGCATCCCACTCCGGTTGCTTGGCACAGACCGCCGCCGGCCCGTAGGTTTCGGTCAGGCCGTATACATGCGTCAGATTGAATCCCATCTTCTGCATGCCCTCGATAATCGCGCCCGGGGGTGCGGCGCCCGCGACGAGGCAGTTCACGGTATGCGCAATGCCCTCTTTTTGATCCGCCGGCGCGTTGATCAGCAGATTGTGCACGATCGGCGCGCCGCAGTAATGCGTAATGCGGTGCTCGCGGATCAGGTCAAAAATAATTTTTGCATCGACCCGGCGCAAACACACGTTGGTGCCGGCGTTGGCCGCCATCGTCCACGGAAAACACCAGCCGTTGCAGTGAAACATCGGCAGCGTCCACAGGTAAACCGCATGCGGCGGCATGCCCCAGCTCACGATATTTGAAATCGCATTCAGGTACGCGCCGCGGTGGTGATACACCACGCCTTTCGGATTGCCGGTCGTGCCCGACGTGTAATTGAGCGAGATCGCATTCCACTCGTCGGCCGGCAGACACCACGCGAAATCCGGATCGCCGCCGGCGATGAATTGCTCGTAGTCCATCGCACCGAGCAGCTTGCCGCCGCCATAAGCGGGATCATCGACATCGATGACGAGCGGTTTACTTCTGACCAGTCCGAGCGCCTGCCCGATCGTCGCCGAAAACTCGCGATCGGTCAGCAGCACTTTCGCCTCACCGTGATCGAGCATGAACGCGATCGCCTCGGCGTCTAGCCGCGTATTGAGCGTATTGAGCACCGCGCCGGCCATCGCAACGCCGAAATGCGCTTCATACATCTCCGGAATATTGGGCAGCATCGCCGCGACGGTGTCACCGGTGCCGACGCCGTGCCGTGTCAGCGCCGATGCAAGCCGGCGGCAACGCGCATACACGTCCGCCCAGGTGAGCCGGCGATCGCCATGGATGACCGCCACGCGCCGCGGATAGACGTAGGCGGAGCGCGCAATGAGCGACAGCGGCGACAGCGGCGTGTAATTCGCCGCGTTCTTGCCGAGCCCGATTTCATAGGGATTGACGCCTGCCATACCGTTCCTCCGCCCGCCGCGATAGGGGCGACTCTACAAGGACGGTCATCACTTAGCAACTGCCGGGCGGGCCACCAACCGTTGCGGGAATACCCGCAATACAACCGCTAACCGAATCCGTCGCGCATGTGCGCCACCGCGTCCGCGACGCGTCGCACGGCAATCACCTGCAGCCCCGCGATCGCCTGCTTCGGCTTGTTTGCGTCCGGTATCAACGCGTGCGTAAAGCCCAGCTTTGCCGCTTCCCTCAAGCGCTCCTGCCCGCGCTGCACCGGGCGCACTTCGCCGGCCAGCCCGACTTCGCCGAACACCACCAGCCTGGCCGGCAGCGGCCGGTTGGTGAGCGACGATACAATCGCCATCAACACCGCCAGATCGGCAGCGGGCTCGCTGATTTTCATGCCGCCGACGGCGTTAATGAACACGTCCTGGTCAAAGCACGCGATGCCCGCATGCCGATGCAGCACCGCGAGCAGCAGCGCGAGGCGGTTCTGCTCGAGCCCGACGCCGAGCCGCCGCGGGTTGGGCGCGTGCGCTGCATCGACGAGCGCCTGTATCTCCACGAGCAGCGGCCGCGTGCCTTCCTGGGTGACGAGCACGCACGACCCGGCGACCGCCTCCGCGTGCTGTGAAAGAAACAGCGCCGATGGATTCGCGACGCCTTTCAGGCCCTTTTCCGTCATCGCGAACACGCCGAGTTCGTTCACCGCGCCAAAGCGGTTCTTGACCGCGCGGATCAGGCGAAAGCTCGAATGCGTGTCGCCCTCGAAATAGAGCACGGTGTCGACGATATGTTCGAGCACCCGCGGGCCGGCCAGCGCGCCCTCCTTCGTCACGTGCCCCACCAGGATGATCGTAATGCCGCTGGATTTGGCGAGCCGCGTCAGCTGCGCCGCGCATTCGCGCACCTGCGCCACCGAACCCGGCGCCGACTGCAGGGCCTCCGAGTACAGCGTCTGGATCGAATCGATCACCGCCACCGCCGGCTTCTCCGTCTGCAATATCGCCTGGATTTTTTCGAGGCCGATCTCGGCGATCTGATGCAGCACCGCGGCGTCGAGCGCGAGGCGCCTGGCGCGCAGCGCGATCTGGTGCGCCGACTCCTCGCCGCTTACGTAGAGCACCTTGTGCGACGCGCCCATGGCGCACAACGCCTGCAGCATCAGCGTCGATTTGCCGATGCCGGGATCGCCCCCGATCAGCACCACGCCACCGCGCACGAGACCGCCGCCCAGCACGCGGTCGAATTCGGCGACACCGGTCGGCACACGGCTTTCCTCGCGCGCCTCGACCTCGCTTAAACGTTGCAGCTTGCCGCGGCCCGCCATCGCCGTGAACCGGCTGGCCCCCGCCGCCGCGGTTTCGGCAATCGTCTCCACGAGCGTGTTCCACGCGGTGCAATGCGGACACTGGCCCTGCCATTTTCCGGCCTGGCCGCCGCATTCGGTGCAGGTGTAAATCGACTTCGCTTTGGCCATGCGCGGATGGGAACCAGGTTGTGCTGCGCGCGGCGCCGGCATCAGTTGCCGGAGCAGGCGGACCAGTTAACGCGCGGCCGGCGCGTCCCGCGAACCGGCGGGCGCGGCCGCTTCGGCGTGCGGGTGGCGGTGAAAACGCGCGCGATCGAACGCGTGTTCGAGACGCCGGATGCGTTCCTGCAGGTTTTCGAACAGCATCACGCATAACGTCGTCATTACCGCGTATAGACCGATGGCTACGCGTTCGCGTTCGTGCACCGTGCCCAGCGCCTCGTGATCGGACAGAAAGAAATAATCGCCGAGCAGCAGCCCTGCCACGGCGGCGAGCAGTCCGGGCGTCAGGCCGCCGTACCAGACGGCAACCATCGCAGCCGGCACGAAAAAAATAAACGGAAACCGGTGGTCCTGCGTGCCGAACAGCGAGTATCGCAACGCAAATGCCAGGATTACCATGCCGACGGCCACGCCGTAACGCATGGACATTGAGCGCCGGTACGGCCAGCTGGGATAGGAATAACTGTGATGCGTCGCCAGCGCATAGTAGCGCGTCAGATAATCGGCGAAATCCCGCGCCACCGCCGGCAGTTCATCAATGTGATGGCGCTGGTGGTCGAGCGCACGCTCGAACTGGCGGATACGCTGGTGCAGGTTCTCGCACAATAATACGCACAGCGGCGTGGTAACCGAGTAGACGCCTATGCCCATCGACTCCAGCATGCCGATAGGCCAGAATGCGAAGCGCGGAGCAAAAAACAGAAAATCTCCGACCAACAGGCCAAGCACGGTGGCCAGCATGCCGGGACCCAGTCCCCCATACCACGCCGCCACCATGGCCGCCGGCACGAAAAAGGAAAACACCGCCCGGTGGGTTTCAAAACCAAACATCGCGTAGCGTACCGCCGCCGCGATCAGCACGACGCTCACCGCGACGCCATAACGCGTGGCAATCGATCGACGGTACGGCCACTCGCGATGCACCGGCGCCGCCGCCGGCAGCACCGCATCACCATCAAGGCGCACATTGCTCATGCCGGAATCATACACCCGCGGTGGTTAATTTTCATTTCCACGCGCGGTCACATCTCCGTCATCGGCACGCGCGGCGCCACCGCGCACAGCAACTCGTAACTGACGGTCCCCGCGGACGCCGCAACTTCGTCGGCCGGCAACCCGTCGCCCCATAAAATCACCGGCGCCCCGACGCCCGCAGCGGGGACGCCGGTGAGATCGACGCACAGCATGTCCATCGACACGCGGCCGAGCGTATGCGTGCGCTGTCCGCCCACCAGCACCGGCGTGCCGGTCGGCGCGTGGCGCGGGTAGCCGTCGGCGTAACCACAGGCGACCGTGCCGGTGCGCATGACCCGCGCCGCCGTGAACATGCCCGCGTAGCCCACGGACTCGCCCGGCCACAACGACTGCACGGAAATAATTTTGCTGGCCAGCGTCATGACCGGCCGCAGGCCAAGCGCCTGCGCCGTGACATCGGCGAACGGCGAACAGCCGTACAGCATGATGCCCGGGCGCACCCAATCCGCGTGGGTTTCCGGATAGCGCAGGATGGCCGCCGAATTCGCCAGGCAGCGTTCGGCATCCAGTCCGGCGGCGATTGCGTCGAATACGCGCATCTGCGCGGCGACCCCGCGCGCGTCGTCGGCGACCGCGAAATGCGTCATCAGCGTCAACTTTTTCACCGTCCGGTGGGCTTGCAGGCGCGCGTACGCCGCGCGCGCCGCCGGCGGCGCGAAACCGAGCCGGTTCATGCCGGTATTGATTTTGAGCATGACGTCGAAGCGCGCGCCGGACGGCGCGCTGTCCAGCATGCGCAACTGCTCCTCGCTGTGGATGGTGATCGCCAGATCGTGCGCGGCCGCCACCGTCAGTTCATCGGCGGCAAACAATCCCTCGAGCAGCACCAGGCGCTTCGCGTAGCCGCCGTCGCGCAGCCGCACGGCGGCGTCGAGTTCCAGCAGCGCGATGCCATCGGCGCCGTCCAGCGCGCGCGCCGCGCGCGCCGCGCCGTGCCCGTAAGCATTCGCCTTGATTACGGCGAAGACGCCGGAGCGCGGCGCACAGCGGCGCACGACGCCAAGGTTGTGCCTCAAGGCATCGGGACTGATTACGGCTTTGAGCGGGCGGGACATGATTCAAGGGTGAAGGGTGAAGGGTGAAGGGTGAAGGGTGAAGGGTGAAACAATACCGCGCAACGGCCTGATTCGGGTGCAATGATCCCTGCCTTCACCCTTCACCCTTGCCGGTCGTCACCGCTTCGCCATCTCGCGCATCTTCGCAGTGGCGAATTCGACAAACGTCGAGAGCAGGCGCGAGCGGAACTTCTCGCGCGGATAAACAAGCGACAGCGTGCGGATCAGGCGCGGTTCGAGCGGCAACGCGACCAGCGAGCCCAGCCTGAGCTCCTTTGTCACCGTGGCGCTCGACATGATGGCGACCCCGATGCCGGTTTCGACCACGCCTTTGATCGCTTCCGGACTGCCCAATTCCATCACGACATTAAGATCTTCCGGCACGACACCCGACTGGCGAAAATAATTATCGGCGAACTGGCGCGTGCCGGAACCGCTTTCGCGGCTGATGTACGGCTCATCCGCGATCTGCGCCGCCGTCACCGATTTCAGCTCCGCCAGCTTGTAGCGCGGCGCGCATATCATCACCAGCTCGTCGTCGCAGCACACTTCGGTGTGCAAGCCCTCCCGATGCGATGGCGACTCGATCAGCCCCAGGTCGATGGTGTGATCCGCCACACGGTTTTCAATCGTTTCGGAATTGGCGACCGTCATGTGCGCCTGCACCTGCGGATGACGCGCCTTGAATTCGCCGAGCACGCGCGGCAGGATGAATTCCGCGATCGTCATGCTGCAGCCGAGCAGCAGCGGGCCGCTTACCGCGCCCGTGAGTTCGCTGATCCGTTTGTCGAGTTCCGCCGACAACCCGAGGATGCGCTCCGCGTAATCGCGCACGATCTCGCCGGCCGGCGTCAGCGCGATCTTGCCATGGCTGCGCTCGAACAGCCGTGCGTTGAAATGCTCTTCGAGCTGCTTGACCTGGAAAGTCACCGCGGGCTGCGTCATGAACAACTGCTCCGCGGCCTTGGTAAAACTCAACTGCCGGGCGACGGTGTGAAAAACCTGCAATCTGCGATCGGCCATTGTCTGGTAAACGGTGGCGGGTGAAGGGTGAAGGGCTTGAACCCGCCGCGGCAACTCGCGGCCACGGCACTGCGCTTCACTCATCGCTCATCACGCATCTCTCCTCGCTCGGAATTCGGCTTGTATTCAACCACAAAACGCCACGCAAGTCATGGACTTGGCGGTGCAGGCGCGACGCCCGTGCCATCAAAATATGGTATAAAGCGTCACCCAACAAGAGGGCGCGCATCCCCTTCATGCCGTTCGGTTTTTACATCATCATGGCAGCGCAGTTTTTTTCGTCGCTCGCCGACAATGCGCTGCTGGTTGCCGCCATCGCGACTCTGGTGCTGCTTGATTCGCCGGCGTGGCTGACGCCGATGCTCAAGCTCTTTTTCACGTTCTCGTACGTTGCGCTGGCCCCCTTCGTCGGCGCGTTCGCCGACGCGCTGCCCAAGGGCCACGTGATGTTCGTCGCCAACACCATCAAGGTCGTCGGGTGTTCGATGATGCTGTTCGGCGTGCACCCGCTCATTGCGTATGGCGTGGTCGGGCTCGGCGCCGCCGCTTACTCGCCGGCGAAATACGGGATACTGACCGAATATCTGCCGCACCCCAAGCTCGTTGTCGCCAATGGCTGGATCGAGGGCCTGACCGTGGGTTCGATCATCCTCGGCACTTTGCTGGGCGGCGCGCTCATCAGCGACACGGTGTCATCCCGTTTGCTGAAAATAGACATTCCGCAGATCGATACCGGCATCGATACCGCGCCGGAAATCGCGATTACGCTGATCATCGCTTTCTACATCATTGCGGCGGTGTTCAACCTCTATGTGCCGAAAACGGGTGTCGATCACAAACCCGCGCGCAAAAACCCGGTTTACCTGATTACGGATTTCGCGCATTGTCTGCGCCTCTTGTGGGCGGACAAGCTCGGCCAGATCTCGCTCGCGACCACGACGCTCTTCTGGGGCGCGGGCGCGACACTCCAGTTCATCGTGCTCAAATGGGCGCAGATCGCGCTCGGTTATACGTTGTCGCAATCGACCATTCTGCAGGGCATCACCGCGGTCGGCATCGCGATAGGCGCCATCGTCGCCGCCAAAACGGTGCCGCTGCACCGCGCGGTGAACGTGCTGCCGGTCGGCATTGCGATGGGGCTGATCACGACCGGAATGATATTCGTGCGCGATGTGTATCTCGCGATGGCGGTAATGATTCTGATCGGCGCGCTCGCCGGCTACTTCGTGGTGCCGATGAACGCCCTCCTGCAGCATCGCGGGCACATCCTGATGGGGGCGGGCCATTCGATCGCGGTGCAGAACTTCAATGAAAACCTCAGTATCCTGACCATGCTGGGCGTTTATGCGCTGCTGATCAAATTCAATTTCTCGATTTACACGGTGATTGTTCTGTTCGGCCTGTTCGTCGCGATCACCATGACGCTGGTGCGCGAGCGCCATCTGCGCAATCTGCGCAGCGGCCCGATGCCGCAGATTCCGGCGGACACGAAGCACTAAATTCGGACGTGCAGCCTCACGCCCCAGGCGCGTTCAGGCCGAGGTCGGCCGTATAAGCATCATGCTGATAATGGAACGGCACCGGTCCGTCGTGCGCGCCATCGAGAAACTGGCGCACGAAAGGATCCCGCGAGACGCGCATTTCGGCGGCAGGCCCGGCGGCGGCAACCACGCCATCCGAGATCAGGTACAGGTAATCAATGACGCGCATCGACTCCACCGCGTCGTAGGAAACGACGATCGACGTCGCACCCAGCGCGTCATTCAGGCGGCGGATCAGATTGCCGACCACGCTGCATGAAATCGGAT
>JAYWDM010000215.1:0-5903 GCA_043779885.1 Betaproteobacteria bacterium
GTCTATTTTGTCAGGAACGACTCGACGATACGCTCCGCACAGGACATCATCGAACGCCTGAAAAAGGACCCTGCATCCGTTTCATTCGGGTTTTCCACGGCGAGCGGCAATCCGCTGCACATTTCGATCGCCACGCTCGGACGCCTCGCCGGCGCGGATCCGCGCAGGATGACGACCGTCGTTTATACGTCGGGAACGAACACCGCAATCCAGGTGGCCGGCGGGCACCTGGATGTAGGCATGCAAAGCCCCGGCAGCGCCTGGCAGCTCGCGCAAGCCGGCAAGATCCGGCTCCTCGCGGTCGCGGGGCCGCGCCGCTATCCGGGCGAACTCGCCAACGTTCCCACGCTGCGGGAACAGGGCATCAACTCGGACGCCGACGTGTTCTATACCTTGTTCGCACCGAAGGGGATAGAGCCCGCACAGACCGCGTGGTGGGACCAGGCCCTTACCAGCGTGATGCAAAGCGAGCAAATCAGGAAGGACGCCGATTTCAACCGCTGGACGATCGACCTTATCGGTCATCGCGAGCTGCCCGCCTTCCTCGATCGCGAGTACGAGAACTATCGCCGCACCCTGGGGGAAATCGGACTCCTGAAGTAACGGCAGTCAGCGCCGCGCCCCGCCCATGATCCACGCGGGTATCAGCGCGAGCGTGAACACCAGCGCGACGACGAGGAAGCTGTCGCGAAACCCCTGCGTATAGGCCTGTGCCTGCACCATGCGGCCCAGAAAGTGCAGCGCGCCCTGCGCCTGCAAATCGGGCGGCGCGCCGGCCTGCGCAAGCACGGCCCGCATCGCACGCAGCAATTCCACGGTGGCGCTGTTGGCGGAGGTCTGCATGCTCGTCAACACGTCGCTGTGAAAAAACGTGCGGCGATCCAGCGTTACCGACAGCAGGTTGGTGCCGAGCGCGCCGCCGAGCTGGCGAAAAAAATTGATCATGCCGGCCGCCTGGCCGAGGAGTTCCGGCCGCAGCGCCCGCATCGCCGCCACGTTGAGCGAAGGATTGATCATGCCCAGGCCGAGGCGGCCGACAACGATCCACCACGCAAAACTCCAGAACGGGGTATGCGCGTCCGCGCCACCCATCCAGTAAGAGGACACGGCGAAACACAACAGGCCCGCGATGATCAGCCAGCGCGCCGGAAACCGGTCGGTCAGATACCCGCCCACCGGCAGTGCTATACCGAGCACCAGGCCGGCTGGCATCAGCAGCAATCCCGCGGCCAAAGGCGTGTATCCCTGCACGGTCTGCACGAACAACGGCACCAGGAAAACCGAACCGAAGAGCCCGGCGCCGAAGATGCAGGCTACCGCGGCAGCGGCAGCGAACTGCGCGTTGCCCAGCGCCCGGATATCCACCAGCGGCTGATGAACGTTCGCTTCCCACACGAGAAATGCCGCTGCCGCGGCGATGGCAATCCCGAGCAGCACGATGATGTAGTTCGATTGCCAGCCTTCGCGCTGTCCGTTGGAAAGCCCGGCGAGCAGGCAGGCGATCGAGGTGGCAAGCAGCGCGAGTCCGATCCAGTCGAAATTGGCGCGCGCGCCCGACTCTTCGCGCTCCGGCATGAAGTAGCTGCCGAGCACTATCGCGGCGGCGCTGACCGGCAGCGGGATATAGAACACATAGCGCCAGTTGAAGTGCTCGATCAGTACGCCGCCCAGCGTCGGACCCAGCGCCGGCCCCAGAATCACGCTGATGCCGAAGAACCCCATCGCTTTGCCCTTCTGCCCCGCGGGAAACGCGCGGAACAGCGTATAGATGGCGAGCGGTTGCAGCACTCCCGCCACCGCGCCCTGCACTATCCTGGCGAATATGAGCACCGTGTCATTGGGACTCGAGCCGGCGAGGAGCAGCGCGGCGACGAACACGCACAGCGCGCCGATAAATGTACGGCGCGGGCCGAAACTGCCGATCAACCAGGCGCTGAGCAGCATGGCAACCGTCGTGCCCGCCAGTGCGCCGGTGGACAACCACTGCGCGCGGTCCTGGCCGATGCCGAACGTGCCCATGATGTCGGGTATCGCGACGTTGACGATGGTGGTCGTGATCACCGCCGCGATCGTGCCGAGCAAAACCGTAATTGCGACGAACCAGCGGTAACGCGCGCCGTATCGTTCGAACAGGACCTCAGTGGTTTCGGACGTCAATCTCGACCTCGACCATCATGCCCGGGCGCAGCGCGGGGTCCTTGTCGGCCAGCACGATGCGCACCGGCAGGCGCTGGGTGATCTTGGTGAAATTGCCGCTGGGATTGGGGTCCGGCAGCAGCGCGAATTTGCTGGTCGCCGCCTGGCCGATCTGGAGAACTTCGCCGGCGTAGACTTTTCCCGGGTATGCATCGACATGCACCAGCGCCTTCATGCCGGGTTTGAGCTGACCGATGTCGGTTTCCTTGACGTTGGCTTCGACCCAGATTTCATGCGGGTCATGGAACATGACGATGCGCTGGCCCGGGGCAACGTGCTCGCCTTTGCGCACGAAAGTCATCACGACTCTGCCGTCCGCCGGGCTGAGAATCGCGCGGTCGGCAAGATCCACTTCCTGCCGGCGTATCTCGACACGGATCTCATCGGCCTGGCGCATGAGCACGAGCAGTTGGCGGTCGATGACCTGCAACTGGCGGCGGCTACCGCCGGCCGCCGCCAGCGTGCCGCGCACGGCCGCGACGTCGGCCTGCGCCTTGCGCTGACTTTCCTGTGCCTGCAGATAGGTGCTGCGCGCGCGTTCCACTTCCTGCGCGGTGAGAAATTTCTCGATTGCCTGAAAGCGCCGGTAGTCGTCGCGCGCCTGCTTGACCTGCACGTCAAGCGCGGCGACTTCCGCTTCCGCCGCGGCCAGACGGTGGGTTTCGCTCGCAAATCTGCCGAGCGTTTCCTCGTCCACCTGTCCGCCCTGCGCGCGCACGACGGCCATCTGGCTTTCGATGCCCTGAACTTTCGCGAGCAGGGCTTCGCGCTGCAACAGAGAGTCGCGGTTGTCTATGCGCGTCAGCAACTGCCCCTTTTTTACCGCGTCCCCCTCGATGACGGGCATCTCGGTGATCCACCCCGAAACGCGGCTGGAGATCGTGACCAGCTCGCCGTCTATGCGCGCGTCATCGATGTATATGTGCGTCAGGCGCTGGACCACCCAGTGTCCGGTCCATGCCAGCAGCGCCAGCACCAGGGCGCCAAGTATCCAGGTCTTGCGCTGCCCGGGCAAACCTCCGCGGACAGGACTTGCTCTTGTACGGGCGCCATCAGGGCGATCAGTTGCCATGGCAGGAAGTTTCGCTGTTCAGAAGTGGTTCTGCAACCTGCCGCAGTCGCGCCATTCCCCCGCGGCACGCATAAAACCGCAGTACAGCGGTTTCAATCACCCGTCCGCCCGCGCCAGCGCCTGCACCGTTCCGCTTTGCAGCAGACTGACTATCTCGCCGCGCTGGTAGCCGGCTTCCCGCAATATCTCTTCGGTGTGTTCGCCGAGCACCTGCGTCGAATATGGACCCAGCAACATGAGACTCAGGTCGAGCACCTGTATGCCTGCCAATGGTCCTTGCAGCGCTGCCATTAATTATGCTTTCACGGGGTCCGGCGCACAGGGGCTGCGCCAGCTTACGGAACGATGACCACTTTGCCGCGGACTCTGCGCCGCAACACATCTTCCAGCGCGCGTGCCGCATTGTCGAGCGTGTATTCAGCCGTCACCACGGGTTGCAGCCTGCCGGCGACTATCCACGCAATCATTTCGTCGATATTGGCCTGGCCGCCGGCCGGGTAGCGGCGCGAATACGTGTCCCATGCGACGCCCACGATGGAACAGCCTTTGAGCAGCGGCAGGTTGAGCGGCACGCGCGGAATTTCGCCCGCCGCGAAGCCCACGACCAGATAGCGGCCGTTCCACGCCATGCTGCGCACGCAGGGCTCGGCAAATTCTCCGCCGACCGGGTCGAGCACCACGTCCGCACCCGCGTCCGCCGTCAGTGTCCGGATCGCCTCGCGCAGGTTTTGCGTGCCGTAGTTGATCAGTTCGTCGGCGCCATAGCGCTTGCATGTCGCCAGTTTCTCATCGGATGAGGCGCACGCAATCACCCTCGCGCCCATGATTTTGCCCAACTGGACCGCGGCGAGACCAACGCCGCCGGCAGCCCCCAGCACAACGAGAGTCTCTCCGGGCTTGAGCGCGGCGCGATCCTTGAGGGCGTGATAACTCGTCCCGTACGCGAGCGGAAAAGCCGCTGCGATCCGAAAATCGAAGTTGCGTGGCAGGCGCCAGAAACGGTCGGCCGCGACGATCGCCTGTTGCGCAAACCCGCCCGACCGGATGATCGCGACACCGGCATCTCCCACGCTGAAGCCGGCCACGCCTGCCCCGGCCTGCTGCACCGTGCCGGCGATTTCATATCCCGGCGTGAACGGTAACTGGGGCCGGTGCTGATACTTGTTTTGTATCATCAGCACGTCGGGGAAATTCACGCCGGCCGCTTTTACGTTGACGAGCAGTTCGCCGTGGCCGGGGACCGGGGTGGGCGTCTCCTCCACCGTCAGCGTGGCCGGCTCGCCGTATTGCCTGCATAACAACGCCCGCATAATTACTCCACCCGTAGTCTGTCAACTGCCAACGACATTCGATCCAACGCCCGTCCGCCGGCAACGCTCACTGGCGTTCGATGCCGGCGGCTTTAGTGACCTTGCCCCATTTGACGAGTTCCGTCCGGATGAACGCGGCGAACTGCTCAGGCGTGTTGCCCGCGGGCTCGGCGCCTTCCGAATTCAGGCGTTCGTTGAGTTCCTGCGCATTGAGCGCCTTGTTGACCTCGCGATTGAGCCTCACCACGATCTCTTTGGGCGTGCCCGCCGGCGCAAGCAGACCGAACCACGAACCGGCTTCGTACCCGGGATAGCCCATTTCATTCACGGTAGGCAGGTCCGGAACCGCCCTGGCCCGCCTGAGCCCGCCGACCGCAAGGCCTTTGAGCCGTCCTGACTTCACATGCGGCAGGGACGGCGGGATTGTTCCCCACAGCGCCTGCACGTGTCCGCCGAGCAAGTCCATCAGCGCCGGTCCGGTGCCCTTGTACGGAATATGCACGAGGTCGATCTTCGCCACCAGCTTGAGCAATTCCATGCTCAGGTGCGTGGAGTTGCCGGTGCCCGCTGATCCGTAGCTCAATTGGCCCTGCTTCGTGCGCGCATAGGCAATGAATTCCTGGAACGAGCCCGCCGGCATGGAGGGGTGGACCACCAGGATGTACGGAACGTTCGTCGCCAGGCTGACCGGCGCGAAATCGCGCACCGGATCGTATGCCAGTTTGCGGTACAGGTTCGGGTTGATGGTCAGGGAACTCGACGTCATGATGAGGGTATATCCATCGGGCGCCGCGCGCGCGGCCATCTCGTTGCCGATATTGGCGTTCGCACCCGGCCGGTTGTCAACGACGAAAGACTGGCCCATGCCTTCGGTCAGTTTCTGCGCGAGCGCGCGGGCAACCAGGTCGGTGCCGCCACCTGGCGCAAACGGCACGATCATGCGCACCGGTTTATCGGGATAAGCCACGCCGGTTGCAGGCGCGCAAATCGGGCACAGCACCGCGGCGGCGAGCGCATGCCGCAAAAACATTTTTCGTGGCTGCATGTTCAAATCTCCGGATGACAAACGGCTTTGACGTCGCGTCGCATTAAAACGCGCCCGCCATGCGTTGAGCGGCCGCGCACATCATGGCGCGGCCTGCGCGCGGTCGACAAGTCGCAGCATCTGCGTCACGTCCGGGCAGTGCTCGAACGAGGCGATCGCCGCCACTATCGCGCGGCTTTGCGCGACAGCGCAAAAATCGCGGGTCAGCGCCATGAACTTGGCTTCGACCTGCGCGCCGGACAACGGGTTGTCGGCATGCCCGCTGGGGGACGGCACATGC
>JAYWDM010000216.1:0-5889 GCA_043779885.1 Betaproteobacteria bacterium
CGCCCAGATGCGCTGGCTGCCCCCGAGATAGCGGTCGACTATGAGGCTGGTGCATACGTCGGGCGCCGTGTCGATAAACGTCCGCAGATTGGCGTGCGATGGCATTTCGCCGGCGAAATGATGGTCAAAATAAAGGCACGCCGCCCCGCGCGCGAGCAATGCATCGAGCGCGCCGGCGTTGCGCGCGAGCGATACATCGAGCACCGTGACTTCGTCGCCGGCGACGGCGCCGACGCGCCGGACGAGTTCGATATCGCGTTTCACGCCCGTGACAAGAACGCTTGGACGGGGCGTCACCAGCCGCAGCTGATGCAACGCGCAGATACCGTCCGCATCGCCGTTGAAAACATCATAGAATACCGTCATGTCACGTGGGTTCCGGCTTGCAGGATACGTCGCGCTAGCTTACACACTGGTCATCGTGTATGCCAGCCTGCAACCGTTTGCCGGCTGGCGCGCGCCGCCGGACGAGGTGTTGCGCTTTCTCACCGCACCATGGCCGCGTTATGTCACCGCTGGCGACATCACGCTCAATGTGTTCGCTTATCTGCCGCTGGGCGCGATGCTGTTTTTTGCGCTGCGTCCGCCGCTGGCGGCCGCCGTCGCATGGGTGCTCGCGATTTTGCTTGCCGCCGCGCTGAGCCTTGCGCTTGAAAGCCTGCAGATGTTCCTGCCCAGCCGCATCGCGTCTAACGTCGATCTCATTTCCAACAGCGCCGGCGCGGCCGTCGGTGCATTGGGCGCGTTGCTGCTCACGCTCTGGAACAACCCGCTGGCCGCGCTGCGCCGGCGCGTGGTACGCGCGGACACTCTCGGCGACTGCGGTTTGCTGCTCGTCGCGCTGTGGATCCTTGTCCAGTTCCATCCGGCGCGGCTCGCCCTGGGCAGCGGCGATCTGCGCGACACGCTGGGCATTACACCGATGTTCCCGCATACCTCGCATGCTTATTTGCTGGCGGAAGCCGCGGTGACGGCGCTGGCGGTGATCACCATGGGGCTGCTCGTGTCGCTGCTCATGCAGTCGCGACGCGACGCGCTGCGCGCAATGGCGCTGACGCTGCTGTTGACCGTGACGGCCAAATCGATTGCCGCGATTCTGCTCGGGCGCGCCGCCGGCTGGCTGCAATGGTTGACGCCCGGCGTGGCGCTCGGGCTCGCGGCCGGCGGCCTACTGCTGCTGTTGTTGCTATGGCTGGCGCCCATGGCGCGCGCCTTAATTGCGATCCTGTGTCTCGTGGCAGGCGCCGTGGTCGTGAATGTCACGCCTGAAAACCCGTACCAGCTGCTGCCGGCACACCTGCTGAGCATACATCCGACGCACCTGAGCAACTTCAGCAATATCATGAGCACGCTGTCGAAGTGCTGGCCGTTTTTCACTTTGATCCTGCTGCTGGCGCTCCTGCGCGCGCGCGGGCCCGGCGCCGGCGGACGGCCGCCGCTGACGCTGCCGGTGCGACGAGTTATAATTCACAGTGGCATAGGGATGCGGTTGTAGATAGACGCGAAAATCGATGCGGACGCCCGATGGCGCCGATCATTTTCACCCGAATCAGGCGAAATCTGAATTTATGAGCTACTACAAACACCACGTGTTCTTTTGCTGCAATCAGCGCGATGAGGGCCGGGCCTGCTGCAACAGCCATGGCGCGCAGGAAATCCGCGATTACGCAAAAGACCGGATCAAATCGCTCGGACTCGCGGGCCCGGGCAAAGTCCGCGTCAACCTGGCCGGCTGCCTTGACCGCTGCGAAGAAGGCCCGGTCTTGGTGGTCTACCCGGAAGAGGTGTGGTACACGTATGTCGATCGCGAAGACATCGACGAAATCGTGAGCGAACATTTGCAGAACGGCCGCGTCGTCGCGCGGTTGAAAATTTAAGAGTCGCATGCGCGCCGGATTTCGGCTTGATGCTTCGTTGCCGCGGTAATTTCGGGCGCGGCGTGCATTTTGGATCTGTGTGCATCACGCTTGCCGCTGCATATTGTCCAACGCCATTCGCCCCGCGTCCGCCCCCTTAAATGGCCCAGTTCAAACCCCGCGCCGAACTGATAGACGGTCCGGCGGGCAAAATTGAAATCGATATCAGCGATCCGGGTGACGCGCGCCGCGGCATCGCATTGATCGCGCATCCGCATCCGCTGATGGGCGGGACCAAGGACAACAAGGTGGTGACCACCCTCGCGCGCACGCTCTACGCGCTGGGACTGGTTGCGCTGTGTCCGAATTTTCGCGGCGTCGGCGGCAGCGAAGGATTGCATGACGAAGGCCGCGGCGAAACCGCCGACTTGGTCGCCGTCGCGCACTTTGCGCAGCAGCGCTACGGCAAGCTGCCGCTCACCTGCGCCGGCTTCTCCTTCGGCAGTTTTGTGCAAACCCGCGTCGCGGCGCAAATTCATCCGGACCGGCTGATCCTCGTTGCGCCCGCGGTCAACCGCTTCAGGACAGAACCCGTTGCCGCGGGCACCCTCGTGATCCACGGCGAGCTCGACGACGTGGTGCCGCTTGCCGCGGTGCTCGACTGGGCGCGCCCGCAAAACCTGCCGGTCGTGGTGGTCCCCGGGGGAGAGCACTTTTTCCATGGCCGCCTGCACGTGCTGCGGCAGATCCTTACCCACCACTGCCGATGAGTTGCCTGGTAACGCGCGATCTGCGCAAAGCGTACGGTGCGCACGAAGTGGTCGCCGGCATCGACCTCGATCTGCGGCCCGGTGAATGCTTCGGCCTGCTCGGACCGAACGGCGCCGGCAAAACGACCACGCTGCGGATGTGTCTCGGCCTCATCGATCCCGATGGCGGTTCGATCAGTGTGCTGGGCCTGCCGGTTCCGCGCGCGGCGCGCGAGGCGCGCGCGCGCGTGGGCGTCGTGCCGCAAATGGACAACCTCGATCCCGATTTCACCGTGCGCGAGAACCTGCTGGTTTATGGCCGCTACTTCGGTCTCGACCGCGCGTCCATCGATGCGCGCATCCCCGTGCTGCTGGAGTTCGCGGGCCTCGCCAATCGCGCCGGCGACAGCATCAAGGCGCTGTCGGGCGGCATGAAACGGCGGCTCACGCTCGCGCGCGCGCTCATCAACGACCCCGACCTGATTTTTCTCGACGAACCGACCACCGGGCTTGACCCGCAGGCGCGGCACCTGATCTGGCAGCGTCTGCGGCAACTGGCCGCGCAGGGCAAAACGATTTTTCTGACCACTCATTTCATGGACGAGGCCGAGCGCCTGTGCGACCGGCTCGCGATCATGGATCATGGCCGCATCATGGCGCGCGGCACGCCGCGCGAGCTCATCAATGCGCACATCGAACCGCAGGTCGTCGAAGTATTCGGTGACGGCGCCGAGGCATGGGCGCGCGCGCGCGGCGCCACGGTGTCCGAACGCTGCGAGCAGACCGGTGAAACGGTTTTCTGCTACGCGCACAACGCCGAGCCGCTGCTGCGAGATCTTGAGCAGCGTCCGGAACTGCGCTACCTGCACCGCCCGGCCAATCTGGAAGACGTGTTTCTGCGGCTCACGGGCCGGGATTTGCGCGACTGAAACCCACTATGTCTTCCGGATTCCTGGAGTGAGTCGCGTCAAAATCTGGTTGCCACCGGTGCCGAGCCGGCGCTTCCTGCATGTCTGGCAACGCCACCTGCGCGTGTGGCGCAAGCTCGCGATACCCTCGATGATCGGCAATCTGGCCGACCCGATGCTCTACATGCTGGGCTTCGGCTATGGACTTGGCCGGATGCTCCCGGACGTATTCGGCACCTCGTACATCGCGTTTCTCGCGGCCGGCACGGTGTGTTCGAGCACCATGATGAGCGCCTCGTTCGAAGCGATGTACTCCGGGTTCTCGCGCATGCACATGCAAAAGACCTGGGATGCGATCCTGAACACGCCGATCACGCTCGACGATGTGCTGATCGCCGAAGCGGTGTGGGCCGCCAGCAAGAGCCTGATGTCGGGCGGCGCGGTACTGGTTGTGGCAACCGCACTCGGCCTGGTGCAATCGCCGCTCGCGCTGTGGGTGGTGCCGGTCATTTTCGTCACCGGGCTCACTTTCGGCAGCCTCGGACTGGTCATGACCGCGTTGTCGCCAAGTTACGATTTCTTCATGTATTACTTCACGCTGTTTATTACACCGATGATGATGATGTGCGGCGTGTTCTTCCCCGCCGACCAGTTGCCGCAGGCGCTGCAAAACGTGGCGGCGTACCTGCCGCTGACGCATGCGGTCTTGCTGGTCAGGCCGCTGTTGAACGACACCGTGCCCGCCGCCTGGATGGCGCATGCCGGGGTGCTGCTGCTGTACGCGGTCGCCGGCTTTTACGCCGCGCTGGCCTTGACCCGCAAACGGCTCCTACAATAGGTCATATCCGGACGCCCCTCGGGGGGCGCCGGTATGACTGCGCGAGTTGTAGCGGACGGCGAACGCCGCCGCTAAACGCGCGCACGCGTGACACGAAAAAGGAAGCGGGATTGCGGTGCTCTGGATAAAAGCGTTTCACATAGTCTTCATGGTGACATGGTTCGCCGGGCTCTTTTATCTGCCGCGGCTGTTCGTCTACCACGCGATGGCGACGGACGCAGCGGGCAGCGAGCGCTTCAAGGTGATGGAGCGCAAATTGTTTTACGGCATCATGACGCCCGGCGCGGTGCTGACGGTGATCTCGGGCGCGTGGCTGTGGTCAGGCTACGGCTTCAGCGGCGGCTGGCTGCACGCCAAAGTCGCGCTGGTCGCGGTGTTGATCGCCTATCACGTCTACTGCGGCAGGCTGATGCTGGCCTTCAGGCACGATCGCAACCGCTACGGCCACGTCTTCTACCGCTGGCTGAACGAGTTTCCGACCGTGCTCCTGATCGCGATCATCGTGCTGGTCGTCGTCAAGCCGATTTAGCGTGTCGCGCCGCGAACTGCTTGTCTTCGTTGCCCTCGCGCTTGCCGCAATCAGCGTGGGCGCGCAGGATACCGAAGTGCGCATGCTGGTGCAGAGCTCACCGCTTGCCGGCTTCCGCTACTACGAGGGCAGGGCGTTGTGGGACGAAATGAAAGTCGGCGACGCGTTGGCGCTCGTGCGCGAAGCCGGCAATCCGCACGACGGCAATGCCGTGCGCGTCGAATGGCAGGGGCGCCCGCTGGGATACGTGCCGCAGCGGGAGAATCGCGCGGTTGCGCAACACATGGATCGCGGCGGGCGCGTCGAAGCGCGCATCAGCAAATTGCACAAGCACCTGAACGCGTCACGGCGCATCGAATTCGAGGTTTTTGTCAGACTGTGAAACCCGGGAAGGAGTGAAAGAGTGACGGGTTCACTATCCCCGGTGACCGCGGAGAGGGCCAGGGTAATAGGTTTCACTCATTCACGACTTCCCTCCTTAACTCCTTAACTCCTTGACTCCTTGACTCCTTGACTCCTTCACGCCCATTAGCCGAAAGCCATAACCCAATGGAACATTTCTTCGCCCCCTGCCCGCGCGGGCTTGAAGCCGTGCTCGCGCAGGAACTCTCCGCGCTCGGTGCGACCGCCATCTCGGCAGCCGATGGTGGAGTTCAGTTTGCGGGCCCGTTTGCGCTCTGTTACCGCGCGAACCTCGAGAGCCGCATCGCGAGCCGTATCCTGTGGCGCGTGGCCAGCGCGCAGTACCGCAGCGAAGACGACATATACAACACAACGCTCGCGCTGAAGTGGCCGCAGTGGTTCGACGTCGGCGATACGATACGGGTCAACCTCGCAGCGGTGCGCTGCCCGCTGAAAAGCCTCGACTTCGTGACCCTGCGCATCAAGGACGCGGTGTGCGATGCTTTTCGCGCGCACGGCGGCGAGCGGCCCAACGTGAACACGCAGTCACCCGACGTTCGCATCCACGCGTTTCTCGCCGCCGGCCAGCTCACGCTGTACATCGACA
>JAYWDM010000217.1:0-5879 GCA_043779885.1 Betaproteobacteria bacterium
GCCAGGAACCTCGAATTTGAGCGGGCGGCGGAGCTGCGCGACGCTTTGAAGCGATTGAAGCAGCGCCTGTTCGTCGGGCTTGCCGCCGCGTAGCGATCAGCCGGCGGTAATCCGTTTCGGCGCCTGCGCGCGTTTTGCCTGGATCGCGGCAAGCACCTTTTCGGCAGTCGCCGGCAGCGAGGTAATGCGCACGCCGACCGCATCGCGGATTGCATTGAGGATAGCCGCGGCGGTCGGCACCGACGTGGGCTCGCCCACGCCTTTCGCACCGAAAGGCCCGGTCGGGTCGTAGCTCTTGACGATATCGACCTCGATCACCGGCATGTCGAGCGCGGTCGGCATGATGTAGTTGGTCAGGTTCGGATTGAGCTGGCGGCCGGCGGCATCGAACAGGATCTCTTCCTGCAGCGCGAAGCCTATCCCCATCGAAATGCCGCCCTCGACCTGGCCCTCGACCAGCATCGGGTTGATGGCGGTGCCGCAGTCGTGCGAAGCGACGATGCGCAGCACTTCCACTTCGCCGGTCTCGTCATCGACATCCACTTCCGCGATCTGGGTGGCATAGACGTAGGTGCTGAACGGTTTGCCCTGGCCGGTTTCCGGGTCGAGCGCCACGGTCGGCGGATTGAACGATGCGCTTCCCAGCGGCGGCTGGCCCATGACCACCTGCGCATGGTTGGCCACGTCGCCAATGGCGAGATTGCGCTGCGGGTAGCCCTTGACCTGGATTTTGCGGTCGCGCGCTTCGAGCTGGTCGGGTTTCACGCCCAGCATGGGCGCCGCCACCTCGAACAATATCAGTTTGGCCTTTTCGGCGGCCAGCCGGATCGCATTGCCGGTCACGTAGGTGGTGCGGCTGGCGATCGCGCCCGTGTCCATCGGCGTTGCGTCGGTGTCGGCCGACACCACATGCACGTCATCAGTGGCGATGCCGAGTTCTTCCGCCGCGATCTGCCCGAGGACGGTCAGCGAGCCCTGGCCGGTTTCCACCGTGCCGGTGAGTACCGTCGCGGTGCCGTCCTCATTGATTTTGACCACCGCGGCACTCGGGTTCGCCGCGACTGTAAATCCGATCGGATACCACATGCAGGCGATGCCGCGTCCGCGCCGCTTCATTGTTGCGGCTCCTTCCAGCCGAAACGCTGCGCGGCCTGCAGGAGCGAGTCCTTGAGCACCACACTGTGCAGCACCTGGCCCGTCGGGCTCGGCGAACCTTCCTCGAACGCGTTGAGAAGCCGGATATCCAGCGGATCGATGTTGAGCGCGGCGGCAATATCATCCATCTGCGATTCGTAGGCGAAGCACACTTGCGGTGCGCCGAATCCGCGCATCGCTCCGGTCATCGTCTTGTTGGTGTAGACAACGAACGCTTCCGCCAGCAGGTTATCGATATTGTACGGACCCGCCGACAGGATGCACGCCTTGCCGAGCGTGGTCTCGCTCCACGAGCAGTAGGCGCCGCCGTCGAGCACCAGGCGCACTTTGCGCGCGAGGATTTTGCCGTCTTTCGACACGCCGGTCTTGAAATCCATGATGATCGGATGGCGCGTGGTGGTCGCGATGAATTCCTCGGTGCGTGTAAACGTTCCTTTGACGGGGCGGCCGGTTTTTTTCGATAGCAGAGCGAGCACCGGTTCCTGTGTGATCTCGTTCTTGCCGCCGAAATTGCCGCCGACTATGGTGGCCACGATGCGGATGCGGCTAATCGGGAGTTTGAGCGTGCGCGCCACGTCGGCGCGGCCGAGCGTGATGCGTCCCAGCGTCGAGTGAATGGTGACCCGGCCGTTGGCGTCCCACTGGGCGATCGTGGCATGCGGTTCGAGCGGCACGTGCTCGACCATCTGGGTAGAGAAGCGGCCTTCAAAAATGTGGCCGGAGGCGGCGAAGCCTTTTTCGATGTCGCCTTTCCTGATGACCTTCCTGGCGTAAATGTTGCTGTTCGGCCCATGCACTTTGTGCGCATCGTCCTTCATCGCCTCGACCGGATCGTAAACGGCCGGCATGATCTCGTATTCGACCTTGATCTTGTCGAGCGCTTCGAGCGCGATCTGCTCGGTCAGTGCGGCCACGGCGGCGACCCCGTCGCCCGCATGAAACACCAGGGTGTCGGCGAGCACCGGCTGGTCCTTGAGCGATGGCCCGAACGAGTTGACGGGGATTTCGCGGCCGGTCAGCACCGCCATGACGCCCGGCATGGCTTCGGCTTCCCGCGTATCGATGCTCTTGATCCGCGCGGAAGACACGCCCGCGCGCTTGATCTTCGCGTAGAGCATGCCGGGAAAAGCAAGATCGTCAATGTAGCGGGTCTGGCCGAGGCCGTGCAGGCGGCCATCGGGGCGCGTCGCGCGCTGGCCGACTGCCGGCGTTTGCTGGCGAACCTGCGGCACGAGGGTTTCGAGCGGATAGGTCACCGGCGGGGCGATTGCCGGCAGGCGCAAGCTCTCATCCGCTTCGCGGAACGTCTCCAGCAGAGATCTTTTTTCGGCAACTTTGAATTGGGTAGCCATGGTTTGGTCCTTTCCGCCGCGAACTACGCGGCCTTGTCCGCGGGTTTGCCGCGCAGCGTGCGCGCGGCATCCTGGATAGCCTCGATCATTTTCGTATACCCGGTGCAGCGGCAGAGGTTGCCGGAGAGCGCATCGCGGATCTCCGGCACGCTGGGATCCGGGATCTCATCGAGCAACGCCTTGGCCGCCATGATTACGCCGGGCCCGCAGAAGCCGCACTGCAGCGATGCGCGATCCTCGAACGCTTGCTGCAGCGGATGCAGTTTGTCCCGGGTCGCGAGCCCCTCGATGGTCAGCACCTCGCGGCCGTCGGCCTGGCCGGCCAGCATCAGGCAGGCGTTGACCGGCTTGCCATCGACGATCACCGTGCATGCGCCGCAATCGCCAACATCGCAGCCAAGCTTGGCGCCCGTCAGGTTAAAGTTCTCGCGCAGCAGCTTGAGCAGTGTTGTTTCCGGTGGCGCCGACGCGGTGCGCGTCTCGCCGTTGACGTTGAGCGTTACGTTCGCCATGTCAGGTCTCCTGGTCGCGCTGCGCCTTCGCCAGCGCGTAAGCGCCTTCCACCGCGCGCCGGGTGAGCACCGCGATCAAATCCCGCCGGTAGCCGGCGGAGGCGCGAAAGTCGCCGATCGGTTTCGCTTCGCCGACGGCGATGCGGCCGGCTTCGGCCATCGACTCCGGCGTGATCGCACGGCCTTCGAGGTAGGCCTCGGCCTGCGGCGCGCGGATGACCGTCGGCGCAACGGCGCCGAGCGCGATCCGCGGCGCGACGCAGGCATTATTGTCCCAGTCGACCCGCAGGCTTGCGGCGACGTTGACCAGCGCCAGCGCCTGACCTTTGCGCAGGCCGAACTTCAGAAAATGCGCGGGCTTGCCAAGGTTTATTTTCGGAATGACGATCTCTGTCAGCAGTTCGTCCGGCTTGAGGACGGTCTTGCGCGGCCCCACAAAAAATTCCGCGAGCGGCAGCGTCCGCCGTCCCGTGGGCCCCATGATAACCGCCAGCGCGTCGAGCGCGACCAGCGTGGGACCGCTGTCCATGGACGGCACGCCGGTCACCAGGTTGCCGCCGAGCGTGCCGAGATTGCGCGTCTGCACGGCGCCGATGGTGTGCGCCGCGTCGATGAGCGCCGGGAACATTTGGCGGATCAGCGTCGAGCGCATGATTGCGGTGTGCGTGACGAGGGCGCCGATGCTGAGCCCGTCATCCGTGAGGGCGATGTTCTGCAAATCCGTCACGCGCGAGATGTCGATGACCGTAACCGGCACATGCGCGGCAGCCTTGAGTTCGACCAGAAAATCGGTGCCGCCCGCGAGCAGCCTGGCAGTGGCGCCATGCTCGGCCAGCAACGCCACGGCATGCCGGGAATCCCTGGCGGTGACAAGTTCGAATGCTCGCATGCTTCGTTTCCGGTCGGGATCAGGGGATGAGCAGTGAGGAACCCAGCGTGCGGCCGGCCTCGAGGTCGGCATGCACACGCGCCGCGTCGGCGAGCGGATAACGCTGGCCGATATGCGGCTTGAGAATTCCCCTGCGATGAAGATCGAACACCGCTTGCGCCGAAGCGAGCATGTCAGGTCGCGCGCTGCAATAAGTGACGAGGGTAGGGCGCGTGAAGTAGAGCGACCCGCTTTTTTGCAGCAGCGCCGCCTCAACCGGCGGCGGCGCGCCGGTGGTGGTGCCGAACGACACGAAATAACCGCGCGGCGCAAGACACTTGATCGACGTGTCGAACGTGGCCTTGCCGATGGAATCGTAAACCACCGGCACGCCGGCGCCACCGGTGATTTCCCTGACCCGCGCGACGATGTCTTCGCGCGTGCGGTCGATGACCGCGACGTAGCCGTTATCAAGCGCGGCACGGCATTTGGCGGCGCCGGAGGCGACACCGATCATGCGCGCGCCGAGATGCCGGGCCCACTGGCCGGCGAGCAGGCCAACGCCGCCCGCAGCGGCGTAGAACAGCGCAAATTCACCCGTCTTCAACGCATAGCAGCGGTTGAGCAGATACTCGACCGTCATGCCTTTCATCAGGATCGCGGCGGCGTTTTCGTCGCTCACGCCGTCGGGTATCTGTAACAAGCGGTCGGCCGGCATGATGCGCAAATCCGCATAGGCGCCGGGTGCGCCACTGCCATAGACGACGTGATCGCCGGCCTTGAAGTCGGTGACGCCGGCGCCCACGCGCTCGACCACGCCGGCCGCCTCGGTCCCCACGCCGCTTGGCAGCGGCAGCGGATAGAGGCCCGAGCGATGATAGGCATCCATGTAGTTGACGCCGATCGCGTGCTGCCGCAGCATTACCTCGCCGGGACCGGGATCGCCGAGTTCGCTGATTTCCACGGTCAGTACTTGCGGGCCGCCGGGAGCCGCGAAGCGCACCACCCGCGCTTTGCTGGTCATATTGTCGAGTCTCCTTGAAGGGCGGTCGCAGGCCGCTGCCGCGACAGCCGAAGGCGTTTGCGCGCGCCGTGACACCCGTCGATTCAGACTGCGGAGTATAACAATCCGCTGGCGGGCGCGCCAATTTCCGGCACGCTGACGAGCGGGCAGTTGTCGTGCCACAGAACCGGACAGATCATTTGCTCGCGACAGTGCGCGAGTTTGCAGTTGACAGCGCGGTGCGAAGTTGGGACTTTGAATAACCCTAAAAATAACAACACTATTCGCACGTAAACCAAAGGTAAGGAGGCAGCACATGAAATTCACACGCACTGCGTTCGCGGCCGCGCTCGTCGGCTGCGGTCTGATTGCGGCACAAGCCGCGCGCGCCGAAGACATCAAGCTGCGCATCGCATCGGGGCATCCAGCAGCGAACACGTACGTGAACCTGATGCAGAACTTTTTCGTGCCCGAGGTCACCAAGCGGGTGGCGGCGCGCACCACGCATAAAATGGAGTTTATCGAAAGTTACGGAGGTGCGGTCGTCAAAGTCGCCGACACGCTGGAGGGCGTGCAGTCGGGGATCATCGACATCGGCGGCTACTGCTTCTGCTTTGAACCGTCCAATCTGCCGCTGCACGCCTTTCAGGTGATGCTGCCGTTCGGCACGATGGATCCGGTGATGAGCGTAAAACTTGCGCGCGCGGTATACGACAAGGTTCCGTACATGTCGAAAGTATTCGAGGACAAGTTCAACCAGACGCTGCTCGGGCTGATCGCGGACAACGGCTACAACCTGGGCACGAGTTTCGAGTAGAACACGGTCGCAGATCTCAAGGGCCGCAAGCTCGCGGGCGCGGGGCTGAACCTCAAATGGCTTGAATTTGCCGGCGCAACTCCGGAGCAGTCGTCGTTGCCCGAGGCCTACACATCGATGCAGACCGGCGTCTACAATGGCTGGATCATGTTCCCGTCGGGCTGGGTCAACT
>JAYWDM010000218.1:0-5858 GCA_043779885.1 Betaproteobacteria bacterium
GTAAGCGCGCTGGGTTTCTGGATCTTGCGTGAAATCGTCGGTTTATCCCGCGCGATCGAATTGATCCTGACCGGACGCATGTTGAGCGCGATGGAATGCGAGCGCTTCGGCTTGCTGCACCGCATAGTCCCTGAAGACGAAGTGCTGTCGTCCGCCATCGCCATGGCGAAAAAGCTCGCCGCGAAACCGCCGGTGGCGATGCGCCTGAACAAGCAACTGATGCGGGAGGCGACGCAACCGGGTTTCGATAATGCATTCGGTGTTGCCACGGAACGCCATCACACGAGTTTTTCGAGCCGGGAACCGCAGCACATGATGGACCAGTTTTACGAAGTGCGCGGCAAGCTTGTCGCCACCGGCGCAAGCGTGGCCAAACGGAAAATAAAACTCGGTAAATAACGTCAACGCAGCAGAGCAACTTCACTTAAGAGGCGCAGGCAAGCATGGCAAAAAATGATCTGATGCTGTACGCAAAGAAAGACGGTATCGCGACCATTACAATAGACCGCCCGAAGAAGCGCAACGCGATGATTCCATCGATGATCATCGACATGATTGATTATCTCGAGCAGGCGCGCCGCGACCACGAGGTGCGCGCGATCGTCGTGCGGGGCGGCGGCGGCAACTTCTGCGCCGGCGACGATCTGCATCACTCGAAGGAGGAGCGTTTCGAATTCGGCCAGCCCGATCTGCATACGCGTTTGCGCACGGGTTACCCGCGCCTGCTGATCGATATCATGACCTTGCGCAAGCCGGTGGTCGCGATGGTCGAGGGCTATGCTTACGGCGGCGGCTTCGACATCGCGCTCGCGTGCGATTTCCGCATCGTCGCGCAGGGCGCGAAATTCGCGGCCGCCTACATCAAGCGCGGCATGGGCGGCGGCTGCGTTTACCTGCTGCCGCGGTTTGTCGGTCTGGGCAAAGCCACCGAACTGCTATTGCTCGGCGAAACGGTGTTGGCGGACGAAGCGCTGCGGCTCGGCATAGCTACCAGGATTTATCCGGAAGCCGAGCTCGAAGCCAAAACTTATGAGTTCGCGACCAGGCTGGCCAAAGGCCCGACGGCGGCCATGGGCGCCATCAAGAACGCGCGCAACCAGGGACTCGCGTGCGATCCGGTCAAGGGCGTCGAGCACCAGATTCTCTGCAACGTCGAATTGATGTTCCATCAGGATGCACGCGAAGGCCCGCGCGCCTTCCTTGAAAAACGCGAGCCTGAATTCACGGGCGACTGGATCGACCTGCAATACGATCCCTTCGAGCCGTGGGACACATCCAAGTAACCGCCGACCGGTGATCCGCCTCTACGAGCACGAGGGCAAGAGCCTGCTTGCCCGCAATGGGATGCGGGTGCCGCAGGGCGCTCTCTACCCGGAACTTCCGTCGCTGCAGGGCGGGCGGTTCGTCGTCAAGGCGCAGGTGCTCGCCGGCGGTCGCGGCAAGGCGGGCGGCATAAAGTTCGCCGACAGTGTCGCCGCTGCGCAGGCTGCGGCGCAGGATCTCCTCGGCTTGCGGCTTGGTGAGGCGAAAGTCACGGCGGTGTATGTTGAAGAGCGGTTGCAGATCGTCGGGGAATATTACCTCTGCGCGATGGTCGACCGCGATCTCGGCATGCCGGTGATACTCGCGAGCCGTGAGGGCGGCGTGGAAATTGAAACGGTGGCCGCGGAGAAAATACTGCGCAGGCCCGTCGATCCGCTGATCGGGTTGCGGCCATTTGTAGTGGACGAAATCGTTCGTTTTCTTGATCCACCTGACGCGGCACGCGCGAATCTGCGTGACGCCGTTGCCAGCCTTTACGCCGCTCTGCTGAACGAGGACGCCGAACTGCTGGAAATCAATCCGCTCGCTTTGCTGGCGGACAATTCAGTCGTCGCCGCGGACGCCAAGTGCGTGCTCGACGAGGACGCGGCGTATCGCCATGCCGCGCGGCCGCACCGGTTCGACGGCACGTCTTTCGAGATCGCCGCGCGCAAGCTCGGCACCATCGGCATCGAGCTGGAAGGCAACGTTGCCGCGATCATGAACGGCGCCGGCATGACGATGGCGACCCTGGACCAGATCATCGCGCTGGGCGGGCAGGTGCGCGCGCTGGTCGAACTGCACGGCGCCATGGCGCATGGCCCGGAACGCATCGCGCAGATCATTCAGCTCGTCGGCGAGCTCGAGCCCGGAGTGCTCCTGTTGAATGTTTATTTCCAGTTCCGGCCGCTCGACACGATAGCCGCGGGACTGCTCCTTGCCATGGATCGCGGGTGGTTGCCCGCGGGTTGCAAAGTCGTCGTTCGGTTTCGCGGGGAAATGGAGCAGGCGGCGCGCGCCATGCTTGCCGGTTGCGACTGCACGCTCACCGGCGACTTCGAGGAAGCCTGCAACCTTGCCGTGAGTTACGCCAATGCCGCGCCTGCACGCAAACAACCCGCGGTTGTTTCCACCTGAGAGCGGCGCATGTCCATACTTGTCGACAAAAGCTCGCGCATACTGATTCAGGGCATCACCGGCGGCACGGGCCGCAGTTATGCGAAGAGAATGATAGAGCACGGCACGCCCCTCGTCGGCGGAATTTCCCCGGGCAAAGGTGGCGAGAGCGTGGAAGGCGTGCCGGTATTCAACACCGTGCTGGAAGCGGTCCGCCGCACCGGCGCGGATGCGGTCCTGAGCGCAGTGCCCACTGAGCGTGCCCTCGATGCGGTGTATGAGGTGGTCGAGGCGGGTATACGGTTGATGGTGCTGTATACGGAGAACGTGCCATTGCACGACGCCGTACGCATGCGCGCATTTGCACTTGCGCACGGCATGCGCCTGCTGGGTCCCAATTCCGCCGGGGTGATCAGCCCGGGCAAGGCAAATCTCGCCGACATCAACGACGCGAACGTGGTGCCGGGGCGTATCGGCATCGTCTCGAAAAGCGGCACGCTGTCCTACGAGGTGATCGATAATCTGCAGAGGCGCGGACTGGGTGAAAGTTCGGTCGTCTGCCTTGGCGGCGACCGTGTCCTTGGCACGGGGTACACCGATGTGCTGCCGCTGTTTGAAAAAGATGAGGAAACGGATGCGATCATTTTAATCGGCGAGCCCGGCGGAACTATCGAGTACGCGGCGGCGCAGATGGCGAGAACCATGCGCAAACCGGTGGTGGCGTACATCACCGCGCAGCATGCGCCTCCCGAAAAGCGGCTGGGACACGCGGGGGCGATCAGCTCGATCGCGGGCGCGCCGACCACTGCAAAAGAAAAGCTGCGGGCGTTCCGGCAGGCGGGGTGCGAAACCGCCGCGCTTTTGACTGAGATCGTGCCGGCACTGGAACGGGCGTTGTCATCGGTGCAGTAGAGGTGAAAGCCCTTCTCCCCCGGGGAGAAGGGTGGGGATGAGGGCGCGTAGTGTCGCCGATTCCGTAATACTCAATTGACGAGGAGAAATACATGAGCATGGTGAAAAAACTGGCGACTCTGGTGCTGCTGGTCCCATTGGGTATCGCTGCGCTTTGTCACGGCGCCGACGATTTTCCGACCCGGTCGATTCGTCTCATCGTTGCCTACTCGGCCGGCGGCGGCAACGATCTCGTCGCCCGTCTTCTGGCGGCACGTCTCACCGAACAGTTCGGCAAGACGGTGTTTGTTGAAAATCGGGCCGGGGCATCGGGCATAGTCGGCACCGAGATGGTCGCCAAGTCGCCGCCCGACGGTTACACGCTCATCCTGTCGGATGCCCCGCACGTGATCAATCCCTATGTCTACCCCTCGGTCCAGTACGATCCGGTCAGGGACTTCGAGCCGGTCACGCTGGTTGCCACCGCGCCGGTCGTGCTCGCCGTTTATGCGAAAGCGCCGTTTCAGTCGCTCGGCGATTTCATCGCGGCTGCGAAAAAGGATCCGGGCAAGATCACGATGGGGTCCGGCGGCACCGGAACGGTCAGCCACGTGGCAGGCGAGCTCTTTCAACTGCGGGCAGGGATCAAGCTCACTCACGTTCCCTACAAGGGCAACGGGCCGGCGCTGACGGATGCGGTAGCGGGGCAGATAGTATGCATATTCACGCCGGTCGGCGCCGCGATTCCGCTCGTCAGTACCGGCAGGCTGCGCGCGGTCGCTCTATCCGCGGCGAAAAGGTCCCCGCTGATTCCGGACGTGCCCACCTTCGACGAAGCGGGGGTGGCCGACTACCGGGTCTCGAATTGGTACGGGATACTGGCGCCGGCGGGAACGCCGAAGCCGGTGGTGCTGTTGCTCAACAAGGAAATCGCGACCGCAATTCAGGCGCCGAGCGTGAAAGAGCGGTTTGAGAGTTCCATGATCGAGGGCGGCACCAACACGCCCGAACAGTTCGTCGCGTTCCTGAAATCGGAAGCGTCACGCTGGTCGCAGGTGGTGAAGACGGTCGGCATCAAGGCCGAATAATCTGCGCGTCCGCCATGTCACCTGCACGCGCAGCCTGGATGAAAGAAATGAAATCCGGGGACGGACAGCGAGGGACCCCGGAATGCGCTGCGCTCCTTCCGGGCTACGTTCTGTCAGCGATATTCCGGCCCGCTTGGCCACATTTGGCAAGCGCATCTCGGCCTCGGGACACTAGCTCACCAGCACCCCGGCGATCGCCTTTGCGACGTAGTCGATGTTGCGCGAGTTCAGGGCCGCCACGCACACACGGCCACTGTCGAGCGCATAAATAGAATACTCATCGCGCAAACGGGCAACCTGCTCTCTGGTCAGTCCCGAATAGGAAAACATGCCACGTTGTTCGATGACGTAACTCAAATCAAAATCCGCGCGCAGGACGCGGATTTTCCCGATCAGTTGCCGCCGCATCGTTCTGACGCGATCACGCATCTGCGCGAGTTCCGTGTCCCACTGCCGGCGCAGTTCGGGGTCGGTCAACACGTTTGCAGCAAGGCAGCCGCCGTAGGACGGCGGGCCCGAATAATTGGCGCGGACCACGCGCTTGACGTGGCTTAATGCGCGCGCAGCCTCGTCCGCGCTGGCAGTGACGATGCTCAACGCGCCGACGCGCTCGCTGTACAATGACAGCGATTTTGAGAATGAGCTCGCCACCAGCGTGAACGGGCACTCGTCCGCGAAGGTGCGCACTTCCGCCGCGTCGGCATCGAGGCTTTCGGCAAACCCCTGGTAGGCGATATCGAGGAATGGCACCAGTTCGGCCTGTTTCACGACTTCGCGTATCTGCTGCCATTGCGCAGGCGTCGGATCCAAACCGGTCGGATTGTGGCAGCATGCGTGCAGCACAACGATCGAGCCTTGCGGCAGACCGCGCAACGTTTCCAGCATGGCGTCCAGCCTGATGCCGTGCGTCGCCGCGTCGTAGTAGGGGTAACTGTTGACCTTGAAGCCGGCGCCTTCGAAGAGCGCGCGGTGGTTTTCCCAGCTTGGGTCGCTTATCCACACTTCGGCGCGCGGGTCGAGATTACGCAGGAAGTCCGCCCCCACCTTGAGGCCGCCGCTGCCGCCCAGCGTCTGCGCGGTGACGACCCGCTGCTCGCGCACGGCCCGATGTTCGGAACCGAACAACATGTGCTGCGCGGCACGGTTAAACGAACCCAGCCCCTCCATCGGCAGGTAGCTCTTGGGTTTGCCCGCCGCGACGAATTTTTGCTCGGCGTGCTTGATGCAGTCGAGTATCGGTACTTTGCCGCTGTCGTTGCAATAGATGCCAATGCTGAGATTGACCTTATTGGCGTTGGTATCGGCGACGAACGCTTCGGAGGCGCTGATGATAGGGTCGGCCGGCGCCATGTCGAGCGCGGCCAGCGGGGATGAACTCATGAATAGGGGTCGCTAGTCAAACGCAAAGGAATCGGCAGTAGCCAGTCAAGAGCGATAGTTTACCTGCTATCGCGATAGCCG
>JAYWDM010000219.1:0-5852 GCA_043779885.1 Betaproteobacteria bacterium
GTGCGGGTGCTTGATCATTTCATCGTCGCCGGGAGCGGGGTTTTGTCGTTTGCGGAGCGCGGGCTGATCTGAACCGGTATCGCGGATGTCCGCGCCGCCGGTGGCCGCCGGCGAATTCAAGAAAACCCGCCGGGCGGCCGTATATATTTCACGTTCGGAACGGCTGCGGGAACCTGGTTTGACTCGACGCGACCGATAACCTACCCTAACCGACTGTTGAATTTCGCCACCGTTGCCGTGATCCCGTCATGCCGACGAACGTTGGCATCCAGCAACGTATTGATTCGCGTGCCTGGCATTTTCCGAACCCCGGCCTGGTCGGGAGTGACCGGCCGAATTCATAAAACTGCCGACGCCGGCCGATTGCAGCAAGTCACCGGCGATACGAAAATAATTGCCAACGGATAACTCAACATGGATGCTCCACTGCAGCAGCTTCAAAGTCAGCCCGCGACGCCGGCGAGCGCGCGCCGTTACGCGGTAATTCTTGCGGGTGGTTCCGGAACCCGGTTATGGCCGCTGTCGCGCGCGTCGATGCCGAAGCAATTATTGCCGCTTAACGGCGCTGACACGCTGTTGCAGCAGACTGCGCGGAGACTGGCGCCGATGGTTGCTCCCGCACACGTGATCACGGTTACCCATGCGGATCACCGCTTTGAGGTGATCGGACAGTTGCATGCGCTCGATCCCCGTTACGCGGAGGGCGTGCTGGCGGAACCGGTGGCGCGCAATACGTTGCCGGCAATTGCCTGGGCGGTTGCAAGAATTGCCAAAGAAACGCCGGATGCTTTGATTGGCGTGTTTTCCTCCGATCATGCAGTGGCGGATACGCAGGCGTTTCGCGATGCGTGGCAAGCGGCGGAAACCGCGGCGGAAGCCGGCTACATCGCGCTGTTCGGTATGCAGCCGACGGAGCCGGCAACCGGTTTCGGCTACATCGAGGCGGGCGCGCCGCTTGAACACCTCCCGGGCGCGCCGGCGGCCAGCGCGGCCGTCAGAAAGGTGGCGCGCTTCGTGGAAAAGCCGAATCTCGCGACGGCGGAAGGTTTTCTCAAACACGGCGGCTATTACTGGAATGGCGGCATGTTCGTGTTCCGCGCGGATCGCTTCATGACAATGCTTGAAAGCCATCAACCCGCCCTGTTCGCGGCGCTGCCGCGGCTGGCGGCCAGCGACAAGCTCGCGTCCGTCGATCTTTATCGGGAGTTGCCGGAAGTCTCGATAGACTATGGCGTGCTTGAGCACGCCGACAACGTCGCGGTCGTGCCGGTCAACATGGGGTGGAGCGATCTCGGCAGTTGGGATGCGCTCTACCAGCAGCGCGCCAGGGACGGCGACGGCAACCTGGTTCAAGGCGACGTGGTGGCGGTCAACAGCCATGGCAATTTGCTGTGGAGCGATCACGGCACGCTGGCAACGCTGGGACTGGAAAACATTGCGGTGGTGCAGACGCGCGATGCGACGCTCGTGTGTCCGCGCGACCAGGCAGCGGATCTGAAACAACTCGTGACGCGGGTCAAGGCAAAACATCCCAACCTGACCGAAACCCACTTGACGGTGGCGCGGCCGTGGGGCAGCTACACGATTCTGGAGGAGGGCGCCGGCTACAAGACCAAGCGCATCGTGGTCAACCCGGGCGCCAAGCTGTCGATGCAGATGCACTACCACCGTTCCGAACACTGGGTGGTGATCGCGGGCACGGCAAAAATCGTGAATGGCGATCAGGAAATCTATCTGGAAGAGAACCAGTCCACTTATATTCCCAAAACGCACCGGCACCGGCTCGAAAATCCCGGCAAGTTCCCGCTGCAAATCATTGAAATCCAGACCGGCCCTTATCTGGAGGAGGACGATATCGTGCGGTTCGGGGATATTTACGGCCGCGGCTGACCGTGCCTGGTCCGGCCCGGGCCCATCGCACTGTAACTGGCGGATTCCCCGCTTCGCCGGGTTTCCGCCGTGGCTGTCGAAAAACTTTACACTTGGCGTCCGCCGGCGCCGCCTGCGCGCTGGCAAAACGCCAATAATCAATGGCTAGAGGTACTGGGTCTGAATATTGCTTGCAAAACGTGTTGGCGCACCGCTACCCGATGTTGGGAACACCGTGCGGCAAAGCGGGAAGAAAATGGTTGAATCGTGCCTTGTTCGGCGCTTTTGTTTGCGGCTGCATGCGCTTAACTGCGGGTTTACCCGTTTGGGTGTCAAAAATTGAGCCGCGGGTTTTTTCAGGAATTCAATGAAACAAGGACTTAAGCTGATTGCCGCGACTGCGCTGTGGGCGTTTGCCGCGGCGTTGAGCGCCGCCGAACTGGATACCCATCTTGCAGCGCTTGAGCAGGCTGCCGGGACGGGCGACCCCAAAGCGCAGACCGAACTTGCGATCAAGTACGAGCACGCTGAAGGCGTGCCTAAGGACTTTCAGCAGGCCAACCGGCTGTATTGCCGCGCGGCGAAGCAGGGTTATGCCGACGCGCAGTTCAAGCTGGGCTGGGTGTATGCCAATGGCAGAGGGGTGACGCGCGACGACGGGGTGGCAGCAGCGCTTTTCAGGCTGGCGGCGGATCAGGGACATGAATACGCGATAAAGTTGCTTCCCTATGTGCGCAGTCGCGCGGAGACGCAAATGCCGTCGTGCCTGTTGCCGGACCCACCCGTAGTGGCCGCACTTGAAACCGCGCCTGAAGACCCGTTGGACGTGGCGGGCGACCGCAGCGAAATAGAACAATTGGTGCGCCGGCTTGCGCCGCAGTATGCGGTCGACTGGAAGCTGGCTTTGGCAGTGATCTCGGTCGAATCGGCGTTCAACCCTGCGGCCGTGTCGCCTAAAAAAGCGCAGGGCCTGATGCAATTGATACCGGAAACGGCCGAGCGGTTCGGCGTCAAAAAAGTTTTCAATCCGGCCGACAACATCAAGGGCGGCCTTGCCTACCTGCGCTGGCTGCTGGCCTTCTTCGAGGGTGACGTGCCGCTGGTGCTGGCGGCCTATAATGCAGGCGAACGGGCGGTCGAAAAATACCGTGGTATTCCGCCCTACCCTGAAACTCAGAACTATGTCAGGCGAATCACCGGGATTTACAAGAAAGCGAGCCATCCCTACGCGTCCGACATAGTGGAGCCCTCGCCGGTGATGGCCCGGATAAAACGCACGCAAGGGTGATGGTTCCGGCAAGTGCCTGAGTCAGGCGCCGACGCCTGACTGTCGGCGCGCAGGCGCTGCGGGCCAGGGTTCCAGCGAATTCATCACGGCGATCAAGGGCAGTCCGACTCCGCGTGCAAACACTCAATCTCAGGGCGCGTGTATTTTTTCCAGTGTTCGCGCTCGCATGTATTGCTAGTCTCGCTTACGTTTTTTCGCGTCCCGCCGTTTACTTCAGCGGCGCGCGCCTGCAAATCGAGGCTCCGCCAGGCGGGCGCCTGCGGCTGGACACTTTGCCTGGCGCCGCGCGGAACCAGAGCGAAGCGCGCGCCGGTCAGCGCGAGATTGGCGGCGGCGACCATGGGTCCGGGCTGCTTACCGAGGCGCAGGCGCTGACCAGCGGCGCGCTGCTTGACCAGGTCGCTCAGCAACTCAAGCGTTCCGGCGCTGCGCTCCCCAGCGCTACCGGGTCAGTCGACGCGTTGCGTGACATGCTGAGCGCGGTGCCGGTTGCCGGAACCAACGTGATCGAATTGCGGGGCGAAGGTAACAATCGCGAAGCGCTGCCGCAAATCCTGGGAACGTGGATCGAGGTTTACCGCCAGAGCCACGTCAACGCGTATGGCGAATCGTCGGCGGCCAGGCTGGACGAAATGCGCGGCGCGGTAGAGCAACTGCGGCATAACCTGGTCGCGAAACGTCAGGCCATCGAGCAATTTCGCAGGAAGTCCGACATCGTATCCCTGGAAAGCGAGCAAAACGCATCGATGGCCGCGCTCAAAGGACTTAACACGGCGTTAAGCGACGCGCGCAACCGCGAAGTCAGCGCCGAGGCGCGTCTGAATGCGGTCCGCGAGAACGTTGCCGCGGGCCGCGGCGTGGCGCGGCCGGAGGACAAGACGATCATCGCGGATCTTGAGGGCCGCGCCATTAAATTGCGCGACAGCATGAAGGACCTCGAAAACGATTACAGCCCCGCGTATCTGGCAATCGACCCCAAATACAAATCCTTGCGCGCAAATCTGACCCGCCTCGAACAGCAAATCGGGCAGGCGCGGCAAGCGAGCGCGCAACAAGCCGTGTACAGCGCGGAAGAAGAACTGGCGAGCGCGCGGCAGACCACACTGCGTTTGCAGCAGGACCTCGCGGGCCGCAAGCGCGGCGCACAGGACTTCACGACGCAGTTTGCCGAGCACTCGGCGCTGGCCAATGAAGTGCGCAGGCTGGAAGAATCGTACGATGCCGCCAGAGAGCGCCTGACGCAGCTTGAAATCGAAAGCAAGAGCGCGCGCCCGGTGGTCATGGTAATGAGCCAGCCATCGGTGCCGGATACCCCGCTGCGCCCCGACTATTGGCGCGACGCGTTGATCGCCATTGCGGGCGCTGGCGTGCTGGGTCTCGCCGCCGTGTGGCTCGTCGAATTTTTCATGCGCTCGGGAGTGCCGCAGCCCGCGCCCGCAACGCAGCCGATTATCCAGATTGCGTTTGCGCCCAACGGCATGCCGCATGCGATCCCGCTTCACCGCGAGTCCGCGCCACTCCTGCTGGAGGCAAGCGTGGAATTGCCGCGTGAACTCTCGGGTCCGGAGGTGCACGCGCTATGTGCCGCCGCTTCGCCTGACGCCCGGCTGGTCATCACGGCGCTCTTCGGCGGCCTGTCGATCGCGGAACTCACGACGCTGCGCTACGCCGACGTCGATTTCGATGCCGGCCGCATCAGCCTCGCAGGCGCAGCGCCCCGCTCGGTTGTCTTGCGCGATCCGTTGCAGCAACTGTTGCGCGAACGCCAGACGGCAAACAGCGGCAGCATATTGCTCGCCGATACGCATGGCGTTCCCCTTTCAGGTGCGGACATCGAGGGGCTGATCGCATGCGCGGCGTGTGATGCGGGGCTGTCCAATCCGACCGAAGTGAACTCTGACCTGCTGCGCCACACTTACGCGGCTTATCTGGTCCGGCAGGGGGCAAGGCTCGCTGAAATCGGCGGCATCGTCGGGCATATCGCGCCGGCAGCATTTCGTGAATACGGGCGGCTGTCACCGCCAGGCCCGGGGCTGCCGCTCGAACGCATCGATCCGGTATTTCCCGCGCTGCGGCAACGCGGATAGACCTGAACGCCAGAACCTGCGCAGGTGTGGAGCGCTGATCCCAAAAACGGCAACTCGGCCACGGAAACACACGGAAACACACGGATGAACAACGGCGTGTAAGGTCACATTACATCAACCGGAAATTGATTTTTCCGTGCCTTTCCGTGTGGTTCCGTGGCCAACCGCGGTTTCCACGCCAATGTGTCCGCATGGTTCAAACGGATTGCCGAACGTGCGTTGCGGTCAATCGAAACCGGCGATTTTTTCGCGCTGCAGGAACTCGCGAATATAGCGGCTCGGAATCGCATAGGTGATCCCGCTCGGCCTGCTGATCGCGCTCTCGCGGGTGCCCTTCACGAATACGCTGTTGATAATACCGTAGACTGTGCCGTCGGCGGGATCATACAGCGGGCTGCCGCTGTTGCCCGGATAGGCGGTGCCGTCGAGCTGGAAAACGTTGTACGCCGAATCACGAATGCGGCTGATCATCCGCGCGTTCAACTGTCGCGCCGTGATCCCCGGCGTTACGACCGGCGTTATCGCGGCCACCATGCCGCGGTGGGTGGCGGCATGAAATCCCAGCACCATGCCGATGGGAAATCCGGTGAACGCGAGCATCTGGCCCT
>JAYWDM010000220.1:0-5849 GCA_043779885.1 Betaproteobacteria bacterium
CCGGTCTAACGCGGCCGCGAGCGCCGGTCCTGCATGGGCGGGGCCACTTTCATGACTTCGTCCACGGTGGTCATGCCAGAGGCGACTTTCATCGCACCGCTGATGCGCAGCGGTTTGACGCCTTCGCGGTAGGCCGTCTCGCGCAGTTTGTCCATGTCGGTGGTGGCGGTAATCATGCTTCTGATCTCGTTGTTGAGCACCATGATCTCGTAAATTCCAACGCGGCCCATATAACCCGTCATGCGGCAATCCAGGCAGCCCTTGGCGACGTAGGTGGTTTCGGGCTTCTGCGCTTTCCACGGCGCCACCAGGAGTTCCCACGCGGAATCCTCGAGCACGGCCTGCTCCTTGCATGCAGGGCACAATACGCGCACCAGTCGCTGCGCCATGACGCCCAGCACGGTCGAAGTCATCAGATACGACGGCACGCCGAGATCCAGCAGGCGCGTCATCGCGGTCGGCGCATCATTGGTGTGCAGGGTGGACAACACGAGGTGACCGGTCAGCGCCGCCTGGATCGCCATTTCCGCGGTTTCGAGATCGCGGATTTCGCCGACCATGATGATGTCCGGGTCCTGGCGCATCAGCGTGCGGATGCCGCTCGCGAAGTCGACGCCGATGTTCTGCTGCACCTGCATCTGGTTGAACTGCGGTTCGACCATCTCGATCGGGTCCTCGACGGTGCACACGTTGACGTCGGGAGTGGCAAGAAATTTCATGGTCGAGTAAAGCGTCGTCGTCTTGCCCGAGCCGGTCGGTCCGGTGACGAGCACGATGCCGTGCGGCTTGGCGATCATGCCGTTCCATTTCTTCAGGTCGTCGTCCGAGAAGCCGAGTTCACTGAAGTCCTTGACCAGCACGTCCGGATTGAATATCCGCATCACGAGTTTTTCGCCGAAGGCGGTCGGCATGGTCGACAGGCGCAGTTCGACTTCGCCGCCGTCCGGCGTCACCGTTTTGATGCGGCCGTCCTGCGGGCGGCGTTTTTCGACCACGTCCATGCGGCCGAGTATCTTGATGCGGCTGGTCATCGCGCCCAGCACCGGGGTCGGGATCTGGTAGACCTGGTGCAGCACGCCGTCGATGCGAAAGCGCACGTTGCCGGTGTCGCGCCGCGGCTCGAGGTGGATGTCGCTCGCGCGCTGCTCGAACGCGTAGTTGAACAGCCAGTCGCAGATGTGGATGACATGCTGGTCGTTGGCGTCGAGCTTGCCGCTGCGCCCGAGCTGGACGAGTTGCTCGAAGTTCGCGATCTGGCCGTAGGCGCCCTTGTCTTTTTCGCTGGCGCCCTTGACCGATTTCGCGAGATTGAAGAACTCGACGATGTAGCTCTGGATATCGACCGGATTCGCGATCACGCGCCTGATTTGCAGCCGCAGGATCTGGCCGAGCTGCTCCTCCCAGTCGCGGACAAAGGGTTCGCAGGTCGCGATCGTCGCTTCAGTCGCCGTAACGCCGACCGGGAGGATGCGGTAACGCTGCGCGTAGGCCGTCGACATCAGTTTGGTGACTGCCGCGAAATCGATCTTGAACGGGTCGACGTGCATGTAGGGCAGGCGCACTTTTTCCGCCAGCCACTCGGTCAGCGCTTCGAGATGCAGCAGCTTTTTCGGATTGCGCGGGTCTTTTAGTTTTTGCTCGGAGAGCACGATCAGCGGATGGTGGTCGCCGCGACTGAGGCGCCGGTCGGCATTCAGGCGTTCGGCGTCTTCCTTGCTGACGAGTTGATCCGCAACGAGGTCGGCGAGTACGCTATTGAGCGTGAGCCGTTGGCCACCGTGCTTGCCGGCGGCAGGTGCAGCCGGTTTTATCGTCGTGGTCACGCTCTCAGCCATGACCGCGAATATAAACGTATTCCGCACACATCTCAATCAGTTGTGGAAAAGCGCCCGGTCCCGTCAGCGGATCGCCGTTTCGTCCGCGGCAGTGCGTATAATGGCGCCGCGAAGCGAATGCGCTCAATGCGACAGTGCACAACGCCGTTGCGGGGGCGCAAGAAAAACTGCAGGTGGCAATGTTTCAGATCGGCGAAACATAAGCTTGCCGCATCACGTTGACATATTGATCAGGGGGGGGTGTGGAGAATCTCAAAACAAGCAGTGACGTACTGTTCATTCTGCTGGGCGCCATCATGGTACTGGCAATGCACGCCGGGTTTGCTTTCCTCGAACTCGGCACGGTACGCAAGAAAAGCCAGGTCAATGCCCTGGTCAAAATTCTGTGCGATTTCGCGGTGTCGACGATTGCCTATTTTTTTGTCGGCTACCTGCTCGCGTATGGCGTCAATTTCATCGGCAGCGCGGAACAGCTCGCCGAGAAGAGCGGCTACGAACTGGTGAAATTCTTCTTCCTGCTGACGTTTGCCGCGGCAGTGCCGGCAATCGTGTCGGGCGGCATCGCCGAGCGCGCGAAGTTCACGCCGCAGCTGGCGGCGACTTTCCTGCTGGTCGGTTTCGTCTATCCGTTCTTTGAAGGGATCGCCTGGAACGACCGCTACGGCGTGCAGGCGTGGCTGGAAGCGAGCGCGGGCGCCAAGTTTCACGATTTCGCGGGTTCGGTGGTCGTGCATGCGGTCGGCGGCTGGATCGGCCTGATGGCGGTGCTGCTGCTGGGCGCGCGCCGCGGACGCTACACCAAGGACGGCAGGATCAGCGCGCACCCGCCGTCGAGCATTCCGTTTCTCGCGCTCGGCGCGTGGGTATTGTCGGTCGGCTGGTTCGGGTTCAACGTGATGTCGGCGCAGACCATCGACAAGATCAGCGGACTGGTCGCGGTCAATTCACTGATGGCGATGTCCGGCGGCACGCTGGCGGGACTAGTGTTCGGACGCAACGATCCGGGCTTCGTGCATAACGGTCCGCTGGCGGGGCTGGTTGCCGTCTGCGCGGGTTCCGACATCATGCATCCGATCGGCGCGCTGGCGACGGGCGGTATTGCCGGCGCGCTTTTCGTCATCATGTTCACGGTCACGCAAAACCGCTGGAAGATCGACGACGTGCTCGGCGTATGGCCGTTGCACGGCTTATGCGGCGCGTGGGGCGGCATTGCAGCCGGCATATTCGGCCTGAAAAGCCTCGGCGGCCTCGGCGGGGTGACGTTCCAGTCCCAATTGCTTGGTACGCTGCTCGGTGTCGGCGTCGCGGTCGCCGGCGGCCTCATCGTTTACGGCACGCTCAAGCTGATGGTCGGCATCCGCCTTACCCCTGAGGAGGAATTCGAGGGCTCCGACCTGAGCATACACAAAATCGGCGCCACCCCCGAACGCGAGGCGGGGTGGTGATCCTAAAACGGCAATTCAGCCACGGAATCACACGGAATTGCACGGAATCAAACGCGCGAATAACGACGTAAATGGTCACGGCACGTCACTGGCGAAGGTGGCGCACTGCGGAGCTAAGTTAAGCTGATCTTTCCGTGTTTTTCCGTGGCCAACCGGGATTTCTGAGGTAATACGTTAATCCGCAGGAGGAACGGCGGGGCAACGCATCTGCGCGGCGTCAGCCGGTCGCGCTGGCGACAAGCTGGCGCAGAAATTCGCGTATGCGCCGGGCATTGGCGCCAAGATCGCTGACGCCGACGCGCGAAACCGAGCGCACGTCGACCCGGCTGCCGTTGCCTGAAGGCGCGATGCGGACCACCACGTCGTCCTTGAAGCCGAACCAGTCGGTGGTGGCCGTCGCCTCGATGCGATAGTCCTGCGGCGCCAGGGCGACGATCTCCCAGCCGGACGCGCGGGCGATCTTCACCGCGTGATCAAACGCCGCACGCGGCGGCACGCTTAACATCGCGGGCGCGAGGTCGGGATAGCCTTTTTTCTGCTGCGCGGCAATTTCCGCGCCGCCGTATTCCGCCGGATTGGGTGCCGTCCTGCGCACCTGCAGCACTGCGACGAAACGCGGCGGATTGTCCGTATCGGTCGAAATGTCGTGTATCGGCGGCACCTTGCGGCCTTCATTCAGCAGGTACCACGGCACCCCGAAAACGAGCGCGCCGATAATAAGGCCGTGTAGGCCGAACACGACGGCGCGGCGCTGTCCGCTGCGCAACGCGGCGAATGCCGCAAACAATGAGAGCGCCGCCGAAGCCAGACCGCTTAATGCCGCGGCCGGGAGAATAATGAGTCCTGCACGATAGTCCCACCATTCCCACCGGGTGCCCAGGCCGGCGAACAACGCCGCGATTCCCGACGCCAGCGCAATGCCGAAACCGATACCCGCCAATCGCGTGCGGCCGCGTTCGAGCTTCTTTGCCTCAGTGGCATCCATGCGACCTCCGGAAAAATGCGTGCCATGCGCGCGGGCGTGTGTGATGGCGGGAAAATTGCGCTATCCTAATCGCATGCACGATTGCGTGCAATTGACCGGCCGTGCGCGCGGGCGGCGGCGACTTATCGAGCTTGCGTAACTGCGTTGCATCGCTCGACCCTCACCCCCAGCCCCTCTCCCGGAGGGCGAGGGGAGCGTCGAGCGAAACCGAGACTAGCGCTCGATTTCGTGAAGTTAACGTCGGAGGCGACATGAGAGACCGCAGGCGTTACGCGTGTTGCATGATCGCGGCGGGCACGCTCGCCGCGTTTGGCGCGTACGCGCAATTCAACCCGCTGTCCATCGTCAGCGGCGTCGTCAGCACCGCCATGGACGCGCGGACCAAGACGGAAGTCAGGAACGACACCGAGATTTCCGTCGCCGCGAACAAGCGTCTGCTCGACGACAAGCGCGCCGAGTGGAGCGGGGTCACGCTGCTTGTGTTTGCCCAGCACGTCGTGCTCGCCGGCGCGGTGAAAACGGACGACGCAAAAAAGATCGTGGCAGACGTGGTGCGCAGTGATCAGCGCATCAGGTCATTGACCAATGACCTGATTGTGATCAGGAAGGCCGGTGACGACGGCGGTCTGGTGGAAGACACGGCGATCAACGCGAAAATCAACGCCGCGCTTACCGCGGCGAAGGGCATCGCCTCCGTGAACATGCGCTGGAAGAGCGTCAACGGCAATGTTGTGCTGATGGGTGTCGCGCAATCAAAGGAAGAGGCGCAGCTTGCCGTGGCGAAGATCAGGGAGCTTGACGGCGTGAAAAGCGTCAAATCGCATTTGCGCATCGTGCCCAAGCCGGGGTGATGCGGCCGCGCGATGCGCCGGCGGCGTCAGCCGAACGTCGCCTTGCCCGTCATTGCGTAGCAACCCGCCGCATTGGCTGTCCACACCTCGGCGCTGGATCCGTCGGCCTCCGGATTGCCGTTCACCGTGAAGCGCTCCGTATGAAAGACCGGATGCAATGCGCGGTAATCGAGTTTTTTGACCGGGCGGGAAGCGTGCCGGCGGCACAGATCGAGCAGCAGGGTGGTTTGCAGCGGACCATGCACGATCAGACCCGGATAGTGCTCTTCGTTTTTCACGTAATCGATATCGTAATGGATGCGATGCGCGTTGAAAATCAGCGCGGAATAACGAAATAACAGCACCGGGTCGCCGATGAGGCTGCGTTGCCATGCCGGGGATGCAGGCGCGGGTTTACCCTGCGCCGGTGCTTCGCCGGGGCTGGCCGCGTCGCGGTAGACGATATCGTGTTCTTCGCGCACCGCGACTGCGCCGTCCGCGCTGATGGTGTGACGCACCGTCACGAAGACGAGGCTGCCGCTGCGGCCATGCTTGGCTTCGACGCTGATTATTTCCGAATCGCGGCGGATGATCTGGCCAATGCGCAGCGGCTGCACGAACTCGATGCGCCCGCCCGCCCACATGCGGCGCGGCAACGGCACCGGTGGCATAAAACCGCCGCGTTTCGGATGCCCGTCCGGGCCGAGTTCGGATTCGCGCTGCGTGTCAAGAAAATAAAGCCAGTGCCATGCCG
>JAYWDM010000221.1:0-15403 GCA_043779885.1 Betaproteobacteria bacterium
TTTGCAACGCGAGCAATTGAGGACGCTGCGCCAGGGCGGTTTCACGCAGCGACTCCAGCTTGAGGGTTTCCTCGCGTAATTGCGGCGGCTCGGGCACCGGCGCGGCGGCATTGGCGTCGCGTCCCAGCATGCGATTGAGATCTGCTTCGATCGTCGGCCGCTCGCGCGCAATTTTGATCAGTTCGTCCGTCATTTTCGACAGTTGCGTCTGCGCCTTGAGCACATCGGTCTGGGTTCCCTGTCCCACCGCATAGCGTCCCTCGGCAATGCGCAGAAATTGTTCGAGGATCTGCCTGTTTTTCTCGACCAGCCCGGTTGTTTCGCGCGTGAGTCCCAGATCGATATAGGCAACCGTGATGTCGCGCGCCACGCGATTCAAAGTTTCCTGGTAACCAAAACCGACCGTCTCCGCATCCTTGGCGGCGACGTCCTGGCGCAGACCGCGTTTGCCCGGGTATGGCAGCCGCTGGGACAAACCGATCATTTTCATCGTCATGTCTTCGCGGTCAAATCGCAGCGAATTAGTTGGCAAGTTGATGACCCCTGCCTCCAGCATCGGGTCTTCAAGCGCGCCCGCGGGTGAAATCCGGTGCTGTGCCGCCTCCCTTTCCTTGTTGGCGGCCCGGATCTCGGGGTTGTTTTGCAGCGCCTCGGTTATGACTTCCTTGAGCGGTGTCACGGCGCTGGCCGGCTCCCGCGGTTTGACCGGTGCGGTCGGATCCGCCGCGAGTGCTGACATGGACAAATAAGCGACGGCAATACAAAGCGCCGTACACGCATGGCGCTGAACGGCACGTATACCGTGCGTCGCACGGCGTTTCAGGAACAACTTGAGCTGTACAAACAACATGACACACCTCCGCGACAAAAATAAACAACAGCAGCCGGATTATGCCGGCTGCTATGCGCGAACGGTGCGGTTAAATCAGGAAGCTACAAAAGCGGATCGGGATGGGCGGATCGTGGGTCGCGGCGGTAGCGACGCGCGGACGCAGGCTGACGTCTGGAACGAAAGCCGTCTGCGTTATGCTCAGAACAGGCAGGGTCGCCGCCGGGATTACCGGTTGCGGCGTGTAACGATCGGACTGATCGGCGCAATGATAAAGACAAAGATTCAGACCGGCCTCTTGTTGCGCTTCGCAATGCGCCGACTGTTGCGTGCCGGCTGTCGAGGGCGCGGACAGCGGGCGCAGACACGCGCTGGCGGCTACTGCCGCCTGCGCAAAGAGCATTGCGCAGAGCACGAAAAAAGCTCCGTTCCGGAGCAGGCATCGAGTAAGCATTGCCGCATAGTATGCCACCCCGGCGCCGTTGAATTGACCTGCATCAATTGCCGCGGCCGCCCGCGGGGGTGGGCGCACCGCGGACTGCGCTTTCCTTGACGCGCGTTCTCGCATAACATGTACTTGAATCACAAGGGGATCGACCTGTTTTCATGACGCATTCCGTGGCCGCCGACTTTGTCAAATGGTTCCGCCTGGCGGCGCCGTACGTCCATGCCTTCCGCGGGCGCACTTTCGTCATCGCGTTCGGTGGCGAGGTGATCGCGGACTCCCGGTTTCTGGCGCTCATTCACGATCTGAACCTGCTCGCGAGTTTCGGCGTGCGTCTGGTGCTGGTGCACGGCGCGCGGCCGCAGATCGACGCCCGCCTGGCGCAGTTGAAGCATCGCGCGCGCTATGTGCAGGGTCTGCGCGTCACCGACGATATCGCGTTGTCCTGCGCAAAAGAGGCGAGCGGCCGCACGCGCGTTGAAATCGAGGCGTTGCTGTCCATGGGGCTGCCGAATTCGCCGATGGCGGGTTCCGATATCCGGGTCGCGAGCGGCAACTTCGTGACGGCGAAGCCGATCGGCGTGGTGGACGGCGTGGACCTCCTGCACACCGGCGTAGTGCGCAAGATCGACGTTGTCGGCATACGCGACCGGCTCGATCACAACGAGCTGGTGTTGTTGTCGCCGCTCGGTTACTCGCCGACCGGCGAAATCTTCAATCTCGCGCTCGAAGACGTCGCCGCGTCCGCGGCCATCGCGTTGGGCGCCGAGAAGCTCATATTCCTGATGGACGCGCCGGGCGTCGTCACCGGCAAGCGCGCTGAATTGAGGCACGAACTGACCTGCAGCCAGGCCGATAAACTGCTCGCGCGCGCCGGCGTGCTGGCGGGCGCCGTGACGCTGTATCTGCCGCGCGCGGTGCTCGCGTGCCGCGCGGGCGTGAAGCGCGCACATCTGCTTTCGCGCCACACCGACGGCGCGCTGCTGCTCGAGTTGTTCACCCATCGCGGCGTCGGCACCATGCTGACACAGGACCCGCTGGAAAAACTGCGGCCCGCGCGCATCGACGACATCGGCGGCATCCTGCGGCTGCTCGAGCCTCTCGAAGCCGACGGCACGCTGGTCAAGCGCGGGCGCGATCTGCTGGAAATGGAACTCAACCGGTTCTTCGTGCTCGAACACGATCGCGTGATCGTCGGCTGTGCCGCGCTGTATCAATACGACGACGGCATGGCGGAGCTCGCGTGCCTCGCGGTGCATCCCGACCACCGGCGCGCGGGCGCGGGCGAACGCCTGCTGCTGGCGATCGAGCAGCGCGCGAAACAGCGCAAAGTCAGGCGGCTTTTCGTGCTGACGACGCGCACTTCGCATTGGTTCATCGAGCGTGGCTTTAATGCGGAGCCGGTGACGGCGCTGCCGCGGCGCAAGCAGGACCTCTACAATTTCCAACGCCGCTCGAAGGTGCTGGTCAAACGCGTGTAGTGCGCGACCGCGGACAGAGCGCACCGGACCCGCCATGCCGCCTTCAGTTTCCGCCGCGCTCCCGCGGCGGCCCGCGCATATTCCGGAGGCCGCATGAAGCTGCCGCGGATCCGGTCGCTGCGCGCCAGGCTGTTTCTTGCGGCGATCGTCGTGCAGGTGCTGATGTTGGCCGCCCTCGCGACGCAAAGCCTCAACTTCGTAAACGCGAAGCTTGAGGAACGCGCGCAACTGCGGCTTGACGAAGAGAAGCGGCTGCTCGTGGAGTTGTTGGCGGACCCGGTGAAGCGCCGGGACGTGGCGGCCATCGAAAACGTGTTCTCGCGCGTGCGCAACGACGATGGCATCGCCTATCTGGTGTTGCTGGATAAACAGGGCAGGGTCGTCGCGCGCAATGGCTGGGACGCCGGCGCCGCGTTGCCGCCGCTCGGCACCCGTCTGCACGACGACAGCGGCGCGCGCCGTGGCCGCTTCGATACCGAAGTGGCGATCGGGGCAGGGGGCGAAGCGCTGGGCAGCCTGCGCTTTGGCGTGTCGACCGTGTTCATGCAGAGCGCGCGCAATGAATTGATCCGCGAGGTGGCGGTGACCGGCGGCATCGCGCTCGCGGTGTCGGCGTTGCTCATCGCGTTGATGAGCTATGTGCTCACGCGCAACCTGCGCCAGCTGACGAGCGCCAGCGAGCGCGTCGCGGCGGGCGATTTCTCCGTGCGGCTGACGGTCGACAGCGATGACGAGATCGGCAAGCTTACGGCGAGCTTCAACTTCATGGCCGGCGCGCTGCGCAGCCGCATCGACGCGCTGGCGCAAAGCGAGGCCAAGTTTCACGCCATCGCGGATTACTCCTACGACGTCGAGTTGTGGATCGGCACCGAGGGGCGGCTGATCTGGATAAACCCGCGCGTGCAGGACATGTTCGGCTACGCGCCGGAGGAATGTCTCGCGATGGAGAATTTTCCCGCGGCGCTGGTCGACCCCGCGGACGTCGCGCGCACCATACGCCAGATCGGACTGGCGCTGCGCGGCAGCGCGGGCCAGGATTTCGAATTTCGTGCGCGGCGCAAGGACGGCGCACTCCTCTACGGCGCCGCCGACTGGCGGTCGATCTACGGCGCCGACCGGGAGTATCTGGGCATCCGGATCAGCATCCGCGACGTGAGCAAGCGCCGCGAGGCGGAGCAGCGGCTTGCCGCGACCGTGGCCGAACTGCGTGACGCGCAGTCGGTGCAGCAGGAATATCTCAAGCGCGCCCAGGACGAGCACGCGCGATTGTCGGCGCTGCTCTCGGCAATGGAAGTCGGCATCCTGTTCGTCAATACGGACAACCGCGTCGTTTACGCCAACCCGGCATTCAACCGTCTGTGGCAGATTCCGCCGCCGACCCGCTTGATGGACAGCGATCCGCTGCAGGTGCTTGAGAATTCAGCTTCGGTGCTCGCGCGGCCCGAGGAGCAGATGCCGTACCTGTTCAGGCTGCACCGCGGCGGCGAGGTGCCCGGCGCATACGAAATCCGGATGGCGGATGGCCGGCTGATCACCCAGCGCTGCTACCCGGTCGAGGACGTCCACGGCGGCGCCGTCGGCCACATCTGGATGTTCGAGGACGTCACGCGCGAACGCCAGACTGCCGAGCAATTGATTTATCTCGCGGAGCGCGATGCCATGACCGGGCTTTATAACCGGCACCGCTTCAACGAGGAACTGGGCGGCATGATGGCGATCGCGCAGCGCGGCGGCACGCGGCTCGCGCTGCTTTATTTCGATCTGGACGAGTTCAAGTACGTCAACGACACTTTCGGCCACCGCGCGGGCGACGCCATGCTGATCCGCGTCGCCGGCGAGATTGCCGGCCTTGCGCGGCGCAATGAAATCCTGAGCAGGCTGGGCGGCGACGAGTTCGCGCTGCTGGTGCCCGACGCCAGCGACAGCGTTCTGCGCGTGCTTGCCGAACGCATCGTGCGCTCGATTGCGCTGATCAAGTTTCAATTCGACGGGCAGAGCGTGCGGCTGACCGCGAGCCTCGGCATCGCGGTGTTTCCCGATCACGCCCGCACCGTCGAGGAACTGGTTACGCATGCCGATGCCGCCATGTACCAGGCGAAGGACGCAGGCAAGAACGCATGGCGCACCTATCGGCAGGATCTCGACGATTCGCGCGCGATGGTCACGCGCCTGTCGTGGAACGACCGCATTGCGCACGCGCTCGAGCATGATTTGCTGCGGCTTAATTTCCAGGGCATATTCAATACCGCCGACAACTCGCTCGAGCATTACGAAGTGCTGGTCCGCATGCTGGATCCGGACGACCCGGCGCTGCTGCTGATGCCCGGACAATTCATCCCGTACGCCGAGAAAAGCGGCAAGATCCTCGACATCGACCGCTGGGTTATCCGGAAGAGCGTCGAGCTCCTCGCTGACGCGGACACCCCGGCGCTGGCCATCAACATTTCCGGCCGCTCGTTCGACGAGCCCACGCTGCCGCAATACATTGCAGACCAGTTGAAGCGCTGCGCGGTCGCGCCGCGCCGCCTGCTCGTTGAGCTGACCGAAACCTCGGCGGTGTCCGATTTGCACGACGCGCGGCGTTTCATCGAAGCGCTGCGCGCGACCGGCTGCCGCATCTGTCTTGACGACTTCGGCACCGGCTTCTCCTCGTTCGCCTACCTGAAGCATCTCGACGCCGATGCGGTCAAGATTGACGGTCTCTTCATTCGTGATCTGCCCAATGATTTCGACAACCAGATTTTCGTCAAGGCCATCGTCGCGGTGGCGCACGGCATGCGCAAGCATACGATCGCCGAATGCGTCGAGGACGAGCAGACGCTCGACATGCTCAAGAGCTTTGGCGTCGATGCCGTGCAGGGGTTTCATCTCGAACGGCCGCACCCGGACGCGCGGCCGGCGGGGCTGTCATCGATCGCCGCGGTAACCGGAGTTCCCGGACATTCCTGATAAAATCCACGTTCGGCGCGACAATTCAGTCACGCGGCATGGTCAGCGTGGAGTGGTTCTCATGGCAAGGATGGTGAAATGCGTCAAGCTCGGACGCGAGGCCGAAGGGCTCGACTTCCCGCCTTACCCCGGCGAGTTCGGCAAGAAGGTATTCGAGCACGTGTCAAAAGAGGCCTGGAAGCAGTGGCTCGAACAGCAGAAGATGCTGGTTAACGAGAACCGGCTGAATCTTGCCGACAAAAAGGCGCGCGATTATCTGGTGCAGCAGATGGATAAGCACTTCTTCGGCGGCGGCGCCGATACCGCGCAGGGCTATGTTCCGCCGCCCGGCAAGTAAATTCCGGCGTAACCGGAGCGAGGGGCGATGGAATTGATGCTGTGGCGCCGCGCGGACAGGTGGCACAGGTTGAGAGGGTACCGGTCATGGAATTGATCCTCTGGCGCCATGCCGAAGCCGAGGACGGCATCCTCCACGACAGCGAGCGCAAGCTCACCGCCAAGGGCCTCAAGCAGGCATTGCGCATGGGCAAGTGGCTGCGCGCGCGGATGCCGGACGGCGCAGTGATCCTCGCGAGTCCCGCCAAGCGTGCGCAGCAGACGGCGCGCGCGCTGAGCCCGGAATTCAGGACCGTCGACAAAATCGGCCTCGCGGCGGAGGCGGAGGACGTGCTGCTCGCGACCGGCTGGCCGGGCGATGACCGCACCGTGGTGGTGGTCGGGCATCAGCCGACACTCGGTGAAACGGCCGCCTTGCTGCTGACCGGCGCGAAGGAGCAGTGGAACGTGAAAAAAGGCGCCGTGATCTGGATCGCGCGCCGCGCGGACCTGGCCCATGCGCGCACTCATTTGCGCGCTGCGATCTCCCCCGATTTGCTTTAATTTCGCTGCACCGTAGGGCGGAAAAGCGGCGCGCCTTCCGCCGCATAGGGTTCCGCCGCATGCGCGTTTAGTCCAGCCGCTCGCCACCGCATGATTCAACTGAACCGCCACCGCCCCAGGCAGCCAGATAGATTCTGGTTTTAACACTGCGATGAAACAACGAATATGCCACCGGAAACGCGATTGCGGCGATAGTCGGGCATACGCGGATTGTCGCCCGGACTAGCAGACGGCGGAAGGCGCTGCGCTTTTCCGCCCTACCGTACTACCTCGCTGCGATCTCCCCCGATTTACTTAAATTTCGCTGCACCGTAGGGCGGAAAAGCGGCGCGCCTTCCGCCGCATGCGCGTTCACTCCAACCGCTCGCCACAGCTTAATTCAACTGAATCGCCACCGCCCCAGTCAGCCGGATAGATTCCAGCCTCAACACAGCGATGAAGCGACGAATACGGCCATCCGCTGGCGCGCGCGACTAACCCATGCTTCACCGGATTGTAATGCACGTAATCCACGTGCGCGGAATAATCACGATCATCGCGTATCGTATGTTCCCAAAACCGCCGTTGCCAAATACCGCGTTCGCCTCTGGCACGGCGAACCCGTGTCAAATGTTCGGTTGCGGGCAGCGATTTGGCAAATGCAATCTTGATCGATTTCCAGCGGGACGAATAGTCGGCGTCACCCGGCGGCAGTGTCCACACGCAATGCAGATGATCGGGCAAAACGACCCATGCATCAATGTGAAACGGATGCCGGGCGCGGGTTCGACGCACGGCCATGCGCAATGCTTCTATATGATCCGTCAACAGGCTGAGCTTGCGGTCCAGCAGATTGGCCGTAAAGAAATAAGTTCCAACGGGAACGCGATTGCGGCGATAGTCGGGCATATGCGGATTGTCGCCCGGACTAGGAGACGGCGGAAGGCGCTGCGCTTTTCCGCCCTACCGGGTAAACGTCTGCACGCCTTTATCGGTGCCGAGCAGCAGTACGTCGGCGCCCCGCCGTGCGAACAATCCGTTGGTGACGACGCCGGTAATCTGATTGAGAGCGCTTTCGAGTTCAAGCGGATTCAGTATCTGCAGGTTGTGCACGTCGAGAATCAAGTTGCCGTTATCGGTCGTGAAGCCCTGACGCAGCGCCGGCTGGCCGCCCAGCCTGACGAGTTCGCGGGCGACGTAGGAGCGCGCCATCGGAATCACTTCGATCGGCAGCGGAAATTTGCCGAGCACGTCTACCAGCTTCGAGCCGTCGGCGATGCAGATGAATTTGCGCGCGACCGCGGCGACGATTTTCTCGCGCGTCAGCGCGCCGCCGCCGCCTTTGATCATGGCCAGATGGCGCGTGATCTCGTCCGCGCCGTCGACGTAGACGGGCAGATCGGCGACGTCGTTCAGGCTGAGCACGTCGATGCCGTGCTGCTTCAGGCGCTGCGCCGAGGCATCCGAACTCGCCACCGCGCCGTCGATCCGGTGCTTGATCCTGGCCAGCTCGTCGATGAAGAAATTCGCGGTCGAGCCGGTGCCGACGCCGACGATGCAGCCGGCCGGCACGTGTTCGATCGCCGCCTTCGCGACTGCCTGCTTGAGTTCGTCCTGGGTCATGGCGCCATGGTAAACGGAAATCGGTGAGTGGTAAACGGTAAACGTCGAGCGCAGAGCAGGGAATCGGGCGACGGAGCAAGCGCGGCAAGCCGGGTAAATGCTTTTACCGTCTTATCCCTCATTCTGTTCGCGCCGCGCCTGGATTTTGTTGACCCCCCTTGGGAGGGGGGTGAAAATTGACCGGGAACGTGCGATTCTGCTACCCTTCCTGCCCCCTGGGTTGCGGATTGCACCATGAAAATCGATTACCTTGAACGCATACTCACGGCACGCGTTTACGACGTTGCGGTCGAAACACCGCTTGAGCGCGCGCCCAATCTGTCGGCGCGGCTGAATAACACGTTGTTGCTCAAACGCGAGGACATGCAGTCCGTTTTTTCGTTCAAGCTGCGCGGCGCCTACAACAAGATGTCGCGGTTGTCGCCGGCGGCCCTGGCGCGCGGCGTGATCGCGGCGTCTGCCGGCAATCACGCGCAGGGGGTTGCACTCGCGGCGCAGAAGCTCAAGTGCAGGGCGACCATCGTCATGCCGGTAACGACGCCGCAGATCAAGGTCGCGGCGGTCGCGGGACGCGGCGCGAAAGTCGTGCTGCACGGCGATACATATGACGAAGCGTATGCGCATTCGGTCGGGCTCGCGCGCGAGCGCAAGCTCGCGTTCGTGCATCCGTACGACGATCCCGACGTGATCGCCGGGCAGGGCACCATTGCGATGGAGATCATGCGTCAGACGCGGCGCGAGATCGACGCGATATTCGTCGCGATCGGCGGCGGCGGGTTGATCGCCGGCATCGCGTCGTACGTCAAGCGTCTGCGTCCGGGCATCAAAATCATCGGCGTCGAACCGTTCGACGCCGACGCGATGTATCGCTCGTTGAAAGCCGGCCGGCGCGTGAAGCTCGATCACGTCGGCCTCTTTGCCGACGGCGTTGCGGTGAGGCAGGTCGGCAAGGAGCCGTTTCGCATCTGCCGCGAACTCGTTGATGAAGTGATACGCGTCGACACGGCGGCGATCTGCGCCGCGATCAAGGACGTGTTCGAGGACACGCGCGCGGTGCTCGAACCGGCGGGCGCGCTGGCAATTGCGGGCGCCAAAGCGTGGGTTGAGCGCAAGGGCGTGCGCGGCAAGACGCTGGTGGCGGTCGCGTGCGGCGCGAACATGAATTTCGACCGCCTGCGCTTCGTCGCCGAGGAAGCGGAACTCGGGGAAAAACGCGAAGCCGTCCTGGCGGTCACGATACCGGAGACGCCGGGCAGCTTTCGCAGGTTCTGCGCGCTGCTGGGGCCGCGCAGCGTGACGGAATTCAATTACCGCTACGCCGATCCGCGCGAGGCCCACGTATTCGTCGGCGTGCAGGTGCACAACAGCGACGAGACCGCGCGCCTCGTGCGTTCATTGCGCCGCAATGGACTGAAAACGCTCGACTTCAGCGACAATGAAATCGCCAAATCGCACGTGCGGCATATGGTGGGCGGGCACGCGCCGGGAGTCGCGCACGAAATGCTCTACCGCTTCGAATTCCCCGAGCGTCCCGGCGCACTGATGAAGTTTCTGAACAGCATGCGCCACGGCTGGAACATCAGCCTCTTTCACTACCGCAATCACGGCGCCGACTACGGTCGCGTGCTGGTGGGCATGCAGGTGCCGCCAACCGACAGTGCGTCGTTTACGGCGTTCCTTGCGAAGCTTGGGTATCCGTATTCGGATGAGTCGAAAAATCCCGCGTTTCGCCTGTTTCTGGCCTAAGAGTGCCTGACAAAATGCAACGCACACGTGTTGCATGATGTCAGGCACTCCAAGGACGTTTGCCGCGGGAAGCGGCGCCTGGCACTGAACGGGCAAAACCGTTGTCTATGCCGGCGAATCACGACATGGGTGCTATTCGCGCAAAAGCCGTAAAATCACATTGATGATCATGTCTTTCCCATCGATCCGGCCGCATTTGATAGCGGGCTGCGCGTGGCTTGCGTGCAGCGGCGCCGCATGTGCGGCCACGCAAGGCGACGATTTTCTGGCCGCGCGCGAGGCATTCCGCGCCGGCGATGTAGTCAAGCTCGAACGCAACGCGAAATCGCTCGATAATTACGTGCTCGAACCGTACCTCGCCTACTGGCGGCTGCGGCTGCGGCTGGAGGACGCGGCTCCCGGCGAGGTGCAGGCGCTGCTGGAACGCCTCAAGGACGGCCCGGTGTCGAACAGTCTGCGGGCCGACTGGTTGCGCCGCCTAGCGCAGAAGCAGCAGTGGGATTTGTTCGATGCCGAATTTCCGCAACTGACGGGCGACGACGTCGAGTTGCTCTGTTACTCGTTGCAAAGCCGCCTGCATGCCGGTGGCGCCGAAGCGTTGAGCTACGCGCGCACGCTGTGGTTCAGCGGCCGCGACCAGCCCGAAAGTTGCGCGCCGCTCTTCGACGCGCTGGCTGAACGCAAACAATTAACGGACGATGACGTGTGGGCGCGCATACGTCTCGCGCTCGAAGCGGGCAATACCGGTGTGGCGCGCCGCGCCGCCGAATACCTGCCGGCGAAGGAACGTCCCGACGCGCGCGCGCTGGCGGGCGTGGCGGTCAATCCACAGGCCTATCTTGACCGCAAACCGCTCAATCTCAAGACGCGTGCAGAGCGTGAGACCGTCATGTTTGCGGTGCATCGCCTCGCGCGCACGTCGCCGTCATTGGCGGCGCAGCAGTGGCTCAAATCGGGCGAGCGCTTCGCCGACGCCGAGCGCGCTTACGTGTGGGGGCTGATCGCCGCGCTCGGCGCGCAGCGCCACGATGCGGGTGCGCTGTCGTGGTACGCAAAAGCGCGCGAACTTAACGATCTGCAGTTGGCGTGGAAGGCGCGCGCGGCATTACGTGCGCAAAGCTGGCCGGACGTCCTGGCGGCGGTCGACGCGATGTCGCCCAGGGAAAGCCAGGAACCGGCGTGGCGTTACTGGAAAGCGCGCGCGCTGAAAACGCGGGAGCGCATGGGTGAAGCGCAGGCATTGCTGACGCCGCTGGCGGCGGAATTCAATTTCTACGGCCAGCTCGCGGCCGAGGAACTTGGCGGCAGGGGCAGGATCCCGGCCGTCGCGCACAAGCCGAATCGCGATGAAGTGCAGGCCATGGCGAAGGTGGCTGGATTCCAGCGCGCGCTGGAATTCTACCGGCTCAGTTTGCGCTTCGAGGGCAACCGCGAATGGAACTGGGCAATCCGCGGTTTCGACGACAGGCAGTTGCTCGCCGCTTCCGAATACGCGCGCAGGAGCGATATCTTCGACCGTGCGATCTTTACCGCGGAGCGCACCCGCGAACTGCACGACTTCGGGATGCGCTACCCGGCGCCCTATCGCGAGGTAATGCAAGGTTACGTGGGTCAACAGCAACTCGACGAGGCGTGGGTCTACGGGTTGATCCGGCAGGAAAGCCGCTTTATCGCGGACATCAAATCCAGCGCCGGCGCGACGGGGCTGATGCAGTTGATGCCGGCCACCGCGCGCTGGGTTGCCCAGAAGCTCGGCCTCAAGGATTATCGCTGGACGCAGGCCGCCAACGTGGCAACCAACATCAACCTTGGCACCTGGTATCTGAAGCATGTGCTCGATACGCTCGACAATCAACCGGTGCTGGCGTCGGCGGCCTATAATGCCGGACCGGGCCGCGCGCGCGCCTGGCGCGCGGACGCGCCGATGGAGGCGGCGATCTACGCCGAGTCCATACCGTTCAACGAGACGCGCGATTACGTGAAAAAAGTGATGAGCAACGCAAGTTATTACAGCCAGCAGTTCGGGCACACGCTCCTCTCGCTGAAGGAACGCATAGGCGTCATCGTGCCGCGCTCGCGCCTGGCCGAAAAACCGCTTGATGAGCCGGGCGGCTGACGAGCGCATCGAATCTGTCGTGAATTCCGATTATTCAGTATCAGCGAACTGGTGACATTGCGCCCTCATCCGCGGACGGCTTCGCCCCCTCGCTTCGCTCTCCCCCAAGGGAGAGGGAAGCAGATACCTTCTCCCGCGGGGAGCGCGAAGCGAGGGGTCAGGGTGGAATGGCACTTACTTAAGGGTTGCGCGTGACTTCTGCCCGAGCATTCTTGCCCCCATCCTGTCCTTCCCCCGCTGTCGCAGGGGAAGGGAGCGTGGGAAAAAGCTCCGTACTTTGGCTCCCTCCCTTGCGCATAAAATGCGCGGGGGAGGGCGGGGGTGGGGGCAACGGCTTAAGTAAGTGCCATTCGGGTCAGGGCGGGGATGAGGGCGCGAAGCGGCTTTTTATTTTTGCGTGCAATGAATTTGGTAAATCTCAACAGTCTGCGGCCCAGCTATGGAATTAACGCGCGTTTGTGTCATCGGCGGGACCGGTTTTATCGGCAGCCACATCGTCAATCTTCTCAGCGCGCAGCGGTTCCACGTGCGCGTGCCGACGCGCCGGCGCGAACGCGCGCGGGAACTCATCCTGCTGCCGACCGTCGACGTGCTCGACGCGAACGTGCACGATGAAGTCGAGCTCGCGAACCTCGTGCGCGGCATGGACGCGGTAATCAATCTGGCGGGTGTGCTGCACGATGCGGGCGGCGCGCGCGGCTTCGCGCAGACGCACGTCGAACTTGCGCGCAAGGTGATTGCGGCGTGCCATGCGTGCGGCGTGCGGCGCTACGTGCATATGAGCGCGCTCGGCGCCGACGTCAACGGGCCGAGCAAATATCAGCGCACGAAGGGGGCGGGCGAAACGCTCGTGCGTGAATCCGGTCTTGACTGGACGATCTTTCGTCCGTCGGTGGTCTTCGGCGCCGGCGACAATTTTCTCAACCTGTTCGCGTCGCTGCTCGCGGTGCTGCCCGTTGTTTTTCTGGCCAGCCCCAATGCGCGTTTTCAGCCGGTATTCGTGGAGGATGTCGCGGCGGCGTTCGTGCGCTGCCTCGACGATCCGGCCGCCAGCGGCAAAGCGTACGACTTGTGCGGGCCCACGGTCTATTCGCTGCGCGAGCTGGTGACCCTGGTGGGCGCGGTCACGGGACACCCGCGGCCTGTCATCGGCCTGAACGACACGCTGTCCTGTCTGCAGGCTTTCAGCATGGAACTCCTGCCGGTGAAACTGCTGACGCGCGACAATTATTATTCGATGAAAGTCGATAACGTAAGCGATCAGCCGTTCCCGTTCGGCATTCAGCCGGTCGCGCTCGAAGCCGTGGCGCCGTCCTATCTCGGCCATGATTCCCCGCGCGCGCGCTACGGCAATTATCGTGGTCACGCGGGGCGCGCAACCGGCCGCTGACGCGCTTTTTTCGTGAAAATCTATACCGTCGGCGGCGCGGTACGCGATGAGCTGCTTGGACTGCCGCTGTCGGACCGCGATTACGTGGTGGTCGGCGCGACGCCGGCGCAGATGGTGAAGCTCGGCTACAAGCAGGTCGGCAAAGACTTCCCGGTATTCCTGCATCCGCGGACGCACGAGGAATACGCGCTTGCGCGCACGGAGCGCAAAACCGCGCCGGGTTATCAGGGTTTCGCATTTCACGCGGCACCCGATGTCACATTGGAGCAGGACCTTGCGCGCCGCGATCTCACGATCAACGCGATTGCCCGGGACGGCGCGGGCAATATCATCGATCCGTTCGGCGGCGCCGGCGACTTGCGCGCCGGTGTGCTGCGCCACGTCGGACCGGCATTCGTCGAAGACCCGGTGCGCATCCTGCGCGCTGCGCGGTTTGCCGCGCGTTTCGATTTTACGATTGCTCCGGAAACCATGCGTTTGATGCGCGAGATGGTCGCGCGCGGCGAGGTCGGCGCGCTGGTGGCCGAGCGCGTATGGCAGGAGCTTGCGCGCGGGCTGATGGAGCGCAAGCCGTCGCGCATGTTCCGCACGCTCGCGGCATGCGGCGCATCGGCGGTCGTGTTGCCCGAGCTGGCGGGGCTCCATGCCGGGGCGGCCGGTGAGCGCGCATTGGCCGCGCTGGACGCCATGGCGGAGCGCGGGCTCCCGCTTGCCGCACGTTTTGCGCTGATCGCGATGCATGCGGATGAAGTTGCGATAGCGGTATTGTGCGAGCGCCTGCGCGTGCCCCAGGAGTGCCGGGAACTCGCGCTGCTCGCGGCGCGCTACCACGCCGATATCGCGCAGGCGCGCGCACTGCCCGTTGCGTCGCTGCTGTGGCTGTTGCAGGCGACCGACGCATTGCGCCGGCCCGCGCGCTTCATGCAATTGCTGGATGTTTGCGCGGCCGCGGCGGCGAATCCGGCAATCGACCCGGCGGTTTCGCGCTTGCGCGATGCGCTCGCGGCGGCCCGCGCGGTCGACGCCGGCGCGCTTGCGCAAGGCGCGGCGGAGCCGGGGCAGATCAAGGAGCGGGTCGCGCAGGCGCGTCTCGCCGCAATCGAGCAGGCGCTTGCGGTGCAGGCGTCACCGGCCGCACGTATTTCAAAAACGGGAGAATCAATGATAGACCTTTATACCTGGACTACACCTAACGGCCGCAAGGTCTCCATCATGCTCGAAGAGACCGGGTTGCCGTACCGCACGCACGCGATCAACATCGGTCAGGGCGACCAGTTCAAGCCCGCGTTCGTAGCGATCTGCCCCAATAGCAAGATCCCGGCGATCGTCGATCCCGGCGGCCCCGACGGGAAACCCTACGCGATGATGGAGTCAGGCGCGATACTCGTCTACCTTGCCGGCAAGACCGGCAGGTTCCTGCCGCAGTCCGGCCGCGGAAAATACGATGCGTTGCAATGGCTCATGTTTCAGATGGGCGGCGTCGGGCCGATGTTCGGGCAGGTGCATCATTTCCTGCGCGCGGCGAAGGCGCCGGTGCCGTATGCGATCGACCGCTATACGAAGGAAAAAGACCGTCTTTATGACGTGCTCGACAAGCGGCTCGCGGCGCACGAGTATCTCGCCGACGAGTATTCGATCGCCGACATCGCGACTTACCCGTGGGTTGCACGTTTTGAATGGCACAAGACCAACCTCGCGGATTTTCCGCATGTAAAACGCTGGTTCGACGCGATCTCGGCGCGGCCCGCCGTGCAGCGCGGGATGCAGGTGCCGGTGATTTAGTCAACGCGACTGTTGCGCTGCAGAAACCGGATGATCTCCCGGGTGTCGAGTTCCGGCGACGTACGCAGCGCCGCGTCCCCGGTGATCCGGTTGGCCCACTGCATATTGCGGCGCATGCGCTCCACCACCTGCGGCCATTCACGCGCGGTGTGCCGCCGCGGGTCGGGCAATACGTGGCACTGTG
>JAYWDM010000222.1:0-15394 GCA_043779885.1 Betaproteobacteria bacterium
AAGAAACTGGTCCAGCCGTCGAACAACACCAGCACCGGCCGTTCTTCGGCGGCGAGCCGCTCCGCGTGCCAGCTTGGCACTTCGACATCGGCGGCGAGACGGAACCAGTAGAAGCCGCAGGCAGGCAGGGTGAGCAGGTAGGGCAGGGTGAGCAGGTAGGGCAGCTCGCCGATCGGCGGGAAGGCCGTGCGGCCCATCATCTCCACGGGTACGCGCCCGCGATAGGCCGCGAGATCAAGCTCGACCGGCTGCGCCGAGCGGCCGAGGTTGGCGACGCACAGGATCGTCTCGCCGCCGTACTCGCGCAGGTAGGCGAGTATCTTGCGGTTGCCGGGACTGAGAAACGACAAGCGCCCGCGCCCGAAGGCCTTGCTGCTCTTGCGCACCGCCAGCATGCGCCGCATCCAGTTGAGCAGCGACGAGGGGTCGCGCGCCTGCGCCTCGACGTTGACCGCCTCGTAGCCGTACACCGGGTCCATGATCGGTGGCAGAAACAGCCGCTGCGGATCGGCGCGCGAGAAACCGGCATTGCGGTCCGGGCTCCACTGCATCGGCGTGCGCACGCCGTTGCGGTCGCCGAGGAAAATATTGTCGCCCATGCCGATCTCGTCGCCGTAGTAGATGATCGGCGAACCCGGCATCGACAAGAGCAGGCTGTTCATCAGCTTGATGCGCTCGCGGTCGTTTTCCATCAGCGGCGCGAGCCGGCGCCGGATGCCGAGGTTGATGCGCGCGCGCGGGTCGGCCGCGTACATGCGGTACATGTAGTCGCGCTCCTTGCTCGTCACCATCTCCAGCGTGAGCTCGTCGTGGTTGCGCAGGAAAATCGCCCACTGCGCGTTGTCGGGAATCTCCGGCGTCTGCTGCATGATCTCGACCACGGGGTGGCGGTCCTCCTGCGCGATCGCCATGTAGATGCGCGGCATCAGCGGGAAGTGGTAGGCCATGTGGCACTCGTCGCCGTCGCCGAAGTACTCGCGCACGTCCTCGGGCCACTGGTTGGCTTCGGCCAGCAGCAGCCGGTTCTGGTAATGCGCGTCGACCTGCGCGCGGATCTGGCGGATGACCGCGTGCGTCTCGGGCAGGTTCTCGTTGCTGGTGCCGTCGCGCTCGATGAGGTACGGGATCGCATCGAGCCGGAACCCGTCCACCCCCATGTCAAACCAGAAGCGCATGACGCGGATCACCGCCTTGAGCACTTTCGGGTTGTCGAAATTGAGATCCGGCTGATGGCTGAAGAAGCGGTGCCAGTAGTACGCATTCGCGACCGGATCCCAGGTCCAGTTCGACGTTTCGGTGTCGGTAAAGATGATGCGCGTCTGGTCGTATTTCTTGTCGCTGTCGCTCCAGACATAGAAATCGCGCTTGGAGGAACCGGGCGGCGCGCGGCGCGCGGCCTGGAACCACGGATGCTGGTCCGACGTGTGGTTCACCACCAGTTCGGTGATCACGCGCAGGCCGCGCCGGTGCGCCTCGCGCATCAGCGTGCGCACATCGTTGCGGGTTCCATACTGCGGGTGCACGTTGTGGTAATCGGCGACGTCGTAGCCATCGTCCTTCATCGGCGAGGGATAGAAAGGCAGCAGCCAGATCGTGTTCACGCCCAGGTCGCGCACGTAATCGAGCTTTTCGATCAGACCGGGAAAATCGCCGAGGCCGTCGTCGTTGGCATCGAAAAACGCTTTGATGTGCAACTGGTAGATGACGGCGTCCTTGTACCAGAGAGACTCGCTCTGCGCATCGGGAACCGGCGCGGCCTTAAGCCGTGCTTCGTCGGCAGTGAGTTGATCGGGTCTGTTCATCCTGCGTTCCGGGTGGGTCAGAGGAAGTAGTCGAAGTTGCGTTCGGTGCGCACCTTGCGCCGCAACGCAAACACGTGCGCGGGCGCGCGCTCGGGATCGAGCTGGACGAAGTTGCGCGGACCGCTCCAGAGAAAGCGTGCGCCGGAGAGCAGGTCGTGCATCTGGTAGGGCGTATTCGCGGCTATGCCGAGCGCGGCCAGATCGAGTTCGACCCACCCCGACTGCACGTGATGCGGGTCGAGATTGACCACGACCACCACCAGGTTCTCGCGTTCGGCATCCGACTTGGCATAGCACAGCAGGCTGTCGTTATCGACGTTGAAGAAGCGCAGCGACGCATCGGACTGCAGCGCGGGATTCTCGCGGCGGGCCTGGTTCACGCGTGCGATCAGCTCCGCCAGACTGTGCGGCGCCTCAAGGTTCCAGTCGCGGATCTGGTATTTTTCGCTGTCGGCATAGTCCTCGGTCCCGGCGCCGCGCGGCGTCGCCTCGATTAACTCGAACGCCGGGCCGTAGATGCCGTAGCTCGCGGCGAGCGTGGCCGCGAGCACCAGGCGCACGATGAAAGCGGGGCGCCCGCCGAACTGCAGATACTCGTTGAGGATGTCCGGCGTGTTCGGCCACGCATTGGGCCTGAAATAGTCGCGCCCCGGCCCCTGCGTGAGCGCGGTGAAGTACTCGATGAGTTCCTGCTTGGTGTTGCGCCACGCGAAGTAGGTGTAGGACTGCGTAAAGCCCAGCTTGGCCAGGCGGTGCATGACTTTCGGACGGGTGAACGCCTCGGCGAGGAAAATCGCATCCGGGTACTCGCGCTTGACCTCGGCGATCGCCCACTCCCAGAACGCAAACGGCTTGGTGTGCGGATTGTCGACGCGGAAAATCCGCACGCCTTCGCCGGCCCAGAAACGGATCACGTCAGCGAGTTCCTGCCATAACTCGCGCCATTCCTCCGCTTCGAATTCGAACGGGAAGATGTCCTGGTACTTTTTCGGCGGGTTCTCGGCGTACTGCACGGTGCCGTCGGGCCGCCACCTGAACCATTGCGGATGCGCGGCCACATACGGGTGATCCGGCGCGCACTGGAACGCGATGTCGAGCGCGAGTTCCATGCCATGCGCGTGCGCGCTCGCGACCAGCCGCCTGAAATCTTCGAGCGTGCCCAGCTCCGGATGCAGCGCCGTGTGCCCGCCTTCGGCCGCGCCTATGGCCCAGGGACTGCCCACACCGCCCGGCCCCGCGACCAGCGCGTTGTTCGCACCCTTGCGATTGACGCGCCCGATCGGATGGATGGGCGGGAAGTACAGCACGTCGAATCCCATGTTCGCGATCGCGGGCAGGCGCGCCTCGCAATCGCGCAGGGTGCCGTGCCGCCCCGGCTCCGGCGCCGCCGAACGCGGGAACATTTCGTACCACGAAGAAAACCGCGCGCGCGCGCGGTCAACCACGAGCGGATACGCGACGGGGCAGGTGCTGGCAAAGCGGCGGTCCGGGTAACGCGCGGCGACGGCGGCAAGTTCGTCGTCAAGGCCTAACGTTCTGAGCGCCTGCGCGTCGGCGACGGCGCGCAGTTCATCCACCCAGCTTTTCAGCCGCGTGCGCTCTGCTCCATGCGCGCGCTGCGCCGCGTCGTCGATAATTCCGGCGCCGACCAGCGCCGCGACGCGCACGTCCTCGCGCTCGACGCGCCGCGCGAAGTCGTGGCGCCACGAAAGAAAATGGTCCACCCACGCGGTGACCGTGTACTCGTAACGGCCGATGGACTCCGCGACAAAGCTGCCGCGCCATCGATCGTTGCCCAGCGGCGCCATCGGCGTTTCGCGCCACGCCGCCGTGCCCTCGCGGCGCCACAACAGCAGGCACGCGATTGTGCCGTGTCCATCGGTGTAGCAGTCGGCCTCGACCACGACGGCGTCGCCCGCAATGCGCTTGGCTGCAAAGCGCCCGCCATCCACCGCGGGCGCAATGTTCTCGATCACCGCGCGCATGCGTCCGTCATTCACGTTCATAGCCGCCTCAACCACTTTATTGTTCGCTCTTGAACATCAACACCGCGAGCGGCGGCAGGGTGACGGCAAGCGAGTGAAAGCGCCCGTGCGCGGCGACCGGCGCCGCCTCGATGCCGCCAAGGTTGCCGATGCCGCTGCCGCCGTACAGCGTTGCATCGCTGTTTGCGAGTTCGCGCCAATAACCGCCGGCCGGCACGCCGACGATGTAGTTGGCGCGCGGCACGGGCGTGAAGTTGCAGATCACGAGCACCGGCGCGCCGCCGGCGCGCGGCCGGCGCAGAAAGGCGATCACGCTCTGTTCGCTGTCGTTGCAGTCCACCCATTCAAATCCCGACTGCTCGAAGTCGACTTCGTAGAGCGCCGGCTCGGCGCGGTAGACCCGGTTGAGGTCGGCCACCCAGCGGCGCAACCCTGCGTGCTCGGGGTACTGGAGCACGTGCCACTCCAGGCTCGTCTCGTGCGCCCATTCGCGCCGCTGGCCGAATTCGCCGCCCATGAAAAGGAGTTTCTTGCCCGGGTGCCCCCACATATAGCCGTAGAGCAGGCGCAGGTTGGCAAATTGCCGCCACGCATCGCCCGGCATTTTGCCGATCAGCGATCCTTTGCCGTACACCACCTCGTCGTGCGACAGCGGCAGCACGAAATTCTCGAAAAACGCATACCAGATCGAAAACGTGAGCTGGTCGTGGTGAAACTTGCGATGCACCGGATCCTGCCGCATGTACTTGAGCGTGTCGTGCATCCAGCCCATGTTCCACTTGATGCCGAAGCCCAGGCCGCCGAGATACACCGGCCGCGACACCATCGGCCATGAGGTCGACTCCTCGGCCATGGTTTGCACGTCGGGATGATCGCGATAGACGGCCTGGTTCAGCAGGCGCAGGAATTCCACCGCCTCGATGTTCTCCCTGCCGCCGTAACGGTTCGGCACCCACTCGCCCTCCTTGCGCCCGTAGTCCAGATAGAGCATGGAAGCAACGCCGTCCACCCGCAGCCCGTCGACGTGATAGCGGTCCAGCCAGTACAGCGCGCTGGAAACCAGGAAGCCGCGCACTTCGTTGCGGCCGTAGTTGAAAACCTGGCTGGTCCATTCCGGGTGAAATCCCTGCTTCGGGTCGGCATGCTCATACAGAGCGGTGCCGTCGAAGTACACCAGGCCGTGTTCGTCGCTGGGGAAATGCGCAGGCACCCAGTCGAGGATGACGCCGATGCCGTGCCGGTGCAAAGTGTCGACGAGGTGCATGAAATCTTCGGGGCTGCCGTAGCGCGCGGTCGGCGCGAAATAGCCCGTGGTCTGGTAGCCCCAGGAGCCGTAGAACGGATGCTCGGTTACCGGCATCAGCTCGACGTGCGTAAATCCCATCTCGCGCACGTACTCAGCCAGCGGCTGCGCGATCTCCCGATAGCCGAGAAAACGATTGGCGTCCTCGGGCACGCGCCGCCACGAGCCGAGGTGCACTTCGTAGATAGACATCGGCGCATCCAGCGCATTGGCGCCGCGCCGCGCCGCCATCCATGCCGCATCGTTCCACGCATACTCGAGGCGCCACGCGCGCGATCCGGTGCGCGGCGGCGCTTCGGCGAAAAAAGCGAACGGGTCGGCCTTCTCGACGCGGTAGCCGCCGAGGCGCGATTCGATGCGATACTTGTACGCGTGCCCATGGGCGACGCCCGGCACGAACCCTTCCCAGATCCCCGAACCGTCCGCCCGCGCGTGCAGCGGATGCGCGTCAGCACTCCAGCCGTTCCAGTCACCGATCGCCGCGACGCGTTGCGCGTTCGGCGCCCACACGGAGAAATGCGCGCCGGCGACGCTGTCGCACTCGCCGACATGACACCCGAACTTCTCGTACAGGCGTGCGTGGGTGCCTTCCTTGAACAGATAGATATCGTGTTCGGTCAACAAGCTGTGCCTCCTGTCGGTTTCCTTGCGATACCGCACGGCCTGCTGCTTCGCGGGGTATTTGCGGTCGTGGCGCGACGCCACGGGATTGCGCTGGATGCAGTGCGGGCCGCGGCGGGACTCAAGCAAGTGTAACGGATCAGGAATAAACTGCGGAAATCACACGACCCACAAACGGCCTGGCGTCCCCGTCCATCTTCCACCCCGGAGGGAGACCCGGATGATGCACGACGCGCTCCCCTTTCAGCAGAACCCACCCAACGATTAATCGTTCTCTCTTCAGTTAGAACAACACGCACCGCGAAAGTTCCGCATAATGTGGTTCGCATAATCCGGCGCCCCCGCAAGCCCCCGCTGCGCTATTGCCGTGGACGGGCGAGGCCTGTGCCTCGCGAATTATTATAGTCGGCTCTTGTTATCGATCGCCTGGAGGAAGCAATGCTGATAGTCGATGCCCAGATCCATATTTGGCAGAACGGCAGGATGAGCGCGCACCATCGCCAGGTCCCGACCTATGCGGTCGATGATGCGCTTGCCGAGATGGCCGGGGCAGGCGTCGATTGCGCGGTGATCCATCCGCCCAGCGCGCTCGGCGAGGCGGTCAATGTACAAGCCGTCGACGCGGCGCGCCGCTACCCGGACAAATTCTGCATCCTCGGGCATTTCGACCTGCAAAGCCCGGATCGCGAGCATATCGTCGCGCATTGGCGCGAGCGCCCGGGCATGCTCGGATTCCGGTTTACCTTCAACCAGCCGCAGCAGAAAACCTGGTGGACCGATGGCTCGCTCGACTGGTTTTGGGCGGCTTGCGAGAAGGCGGGACTGCGCATTGGGCTCCTCGCCAGCGGAAACAACATGGCGGCGCTGGCGAAAATCGCCGCGCGTTATCCGCAACTGAAGCTGCACATCGACCACCTCGGACGCGGGGGCGGCGGCAAAGGGGTAACGGATGACGCGGTGTTTGCGGACCTTGGTGACATGCTTGCGCTCGCTGAATTTCCCAACGTCGCGGTCAAGATGACCGGTGCCCCGAGCTATTCGAGCCAGCCCTACCCGTACAAGAACATCCACGGCTATTTGCGCCGGATCTTCGAGGCGTTCGGGCCCGAGCGCTCGTTCTGGGGCACCGACATCACCCGCATGCCATGTTCATACCGGCAATGCGTGACGATGTTTACCGAGGAACTGCCATGGCTAAAGGGCCGCGATCTCGAGCGGGTGATGGGCGGGGCCGTCGTCGACTGGCTCGGCTGGCAGCGCCCCGCCGCTGCCTGAGTCCACAGCGAGAAAGCGGCCACGCTGCGCGGCGTCTTATGCCACTCCCGTCCGCCGTCGTGTAATATTTTCCGGGCGGCGTGAACCCGCGGCAACGAAACAGCTACACTGACCTGCATTCTTGTCAACAGTCAATGGAGGAACCATGCTCACGCGCAGAAATTTCCTGTCACTCGTCGCGGGCGGTATTGCCGCACCCCGCTTTTCATTCGCGCAGCAGGCGTCGCGCAAAGTTGCGCTGTATGCCAACGTCGGGCCCGATCTTACGCACTACGACGTGGACGTCGCGGGCGCCGCGCTGATCAGGCAGGCAACGGTAACGCTGCCGGCAAGCGTGCAATATGCCTGGCCCCATGTATCGAGACGCTACCTGTACGTCGCGACCAGCAGCAGCGCTTCCGGTTACGGGCAGGCCGGTACCGAGCATCACGTGACCGCGTTTCGCATCGATCCGGCGAGCGGCGCGCTCACGCCGCATGGGCAGCCGATCCGGTTACCGACGCGGCCGATCCATATGAGCACGGACATCCCGTCGGAGCACATCCTGGTTGCATTCAACAATCCCAGCGCGCTGCGTGTCTACCGCATCAACAAGGACTTTACGCCCGGAGACGAGGTGAAGCAGCCGGGCGCGATGGACGCCGGCATCTTCGCCCATCAGGTGCGCGTGACGCCCGACAACCGGCTGGCGGTGCTGGTCACGCGCGGCAACGAAGGCACCGCCGCGAAAGCGGAAGACCCGGGAGCGCTGAAAGTTTTCGGCTACAAAAACGGCGTGCTGACCAACGAAGTCTCGGTCGCGCCCAACGGCGGCAAAGAGTTCGGGCCGCGGCACCTCGATTTCCATCCGACGAAGCCGTGGATGTACGTGTCGATCGAGACGCAGAACAAAATGTACACCTACCGGATGGAAGGCGGCAGGATCAATCCGGATATCGCCTTTCGCGCGGAGACGCTGGCCGAGCCGCAAAACATCCGCGCGCGCCAGGCGGCGGGCACGGTCCATGTGCACCCGAACGGGCGTTTTCTGTACGGCGCGAATCGCGCCCAGGACACGCTCGACGTCGAAGGAAAAATGGTCTTCAAAGGCGGCGAAAACAGCATCGTGGTGTACTCGATCAACCAGTCCACGGGCGAGCCCACGCAAATCCAGAACATCGAAACGCGGGCGATACATCCGCGCACCTTCCATATCGACCCCTCCGGCCGCCTGCTCGTCGCGCAACACAATCTGCCGGTGAACGTGAGAGACGGCGAGGCGATACGGATGGCGCCCGCCGGCCTGTCCGTGTTCCGCATCGGCGACGACGGCAAGCTCACGTACATGCGCAAGTACGATATCGATGTCGGCGACCGGACCATGTTCTGGATGGGCATGGTCCCACTGTAAGCGGCGGGAGGAACGACCCCGTCTCATTTTCAAGCGAGAGGAACACGGCAATGGCACAACTTGGCGCCGGCAAATATACCTACGAGCTGATCCGCGATTTTCCGAGAATGCCCAAGGGAGAATCCCTTGGCGTGGTCAGCAGGGTGGCGACCGATTCGCAGGACCGCGTCTACGTATTCCAGCGCAAGGATCCGCCGGTGGTGATTTTCGACCGCGAAGGGAAATATCTCGGCAACTGGGGCAGCGGCGCGGTCAAAGACCCGCATGGCATGAAAATCGTCGACGATGTCGTCTACACCACCGATCGCACCGACTCGGTCGCGGTGTCGTTCACGCTGGGTGGCAAGCCCCTCCTGGTGCTCGGCAAGCGCGGCGTGCATTCCGACACCGGCTGCGAGGGGCGCCCCTGGCTGGCCGTGCGCGCGGGCGGGCCTTTCAATCACCCCACCGAGATGATGCCGCACCCCAACGGCGACATTTACGTGACCGACGGCTACCGCAACTGCCGCGTGCACCGCTTTACGCGCGACGGCCGGCTCGTGAGCTCATGGGGCACGCCGGGCAACGCTGAAGGCCAGTTTCACCTGCCTCACAGCATCGCGATCGACGCGGACGGCAAGCTCTACGTTGCCGATCGCGCCAACCAGCGCATCCAGATTTTTTCGCCGGACGGCGCCTTCATCGGCATGTGGAACGGCATGGGCGGGCCGAACGATATTGCGCGCGGCAAAGACGGCACCTTCTACATTGCCGAGCAGGAAGACGGCGACAAGCCCGCGTATGTGTGCGTGCGCGACGCGCAAGGGCAGGTGCTCACCCGCCTGGAGAGCCGGCATATTCACGGCGTGGGTGTGGACTCGCGCGGCGACATCTACGCAGGTTTGACCGTGGACCGCAGCATCGACAAGTTCGTTCGTAAATGAAAGGACACCGGCATGCCAACCCTTGAACACCACGGCGCATCGATCTATTACGAAGAGTATGGGCGAGGATTCCCCATCCTCACGTTCGCGCCGGCGGGCCTTGCGTCGACAATCGAAGTCTGGAGCAGTGCCATGGCGCCCGTGAAACCCGCCACCGACTTCGCGGCGAACTACCGGGTGATCGTGATGGACCAGCGCAACGCCGGCGGCCGCTCGCGCGCGCCCGTCACCGCGCAGGACGGCTGGCACAGTTACGCAGCCGACCACATCGCCCTGCTCGACCACCTCGGTATCGACCGCTGCCACTTGTTCGGCCAGTGCATAGGCGGGTCTTTCATCATGAGCCTTCTGCAGGCCCAGCCGCAGCGCATCGCCAGCGCCATTGTCGCCCAGCCGATCGGGCGCGTGGGTCCCATGAAGCCCCATCGCCCGCCCCGCTTCGACGCGTGGGCGAAGGCCCTCACGGACCATCCGGAGGCAACCGAACAGGTAATCGACGCGTTTTATCACAACATGTACGATGCGGGCTTTCTCTACAGCGTGGATCGCGCGTTCGTCGCGGGTTGCGCGACGCCGTGCCTGGTGCTGGCGGGCAACGATGACTCTCATCCGCGCCCGATCTCCGACGAAACGGCAAAGCTGCTGCCGAATTCGGAATTCATCGCGGAGTGGAAAGAAGGCGCGGCGCTGGCGGCAGCGAAGGCGCATATTAAAGAGTTTCTGACCAGGCACACGCCCCGATAGTATTAAGCCGAAGCAAGTTGGAAACAAAGTGTCGATGCAACGCTCGAACCTCATCCCGGCGTGCACCGTAGGATGGGTTGAGGGACGAAACCCATCATCTGTCACGCAAATCTATTGATGGGTATCGCTGCGCTCCACCCATCCTACTTTGGAGTCGTGATATTGCGGCACGCGTAGCCCGGATGAATGAAATGAAATCCGGGGACAAATTATCGCGTGCGAGGGAACTACGTGCTGCCAACGATATTCTTGCCGGCCGGGCGAGATTTTGTAAGCGCATTGCGGAGTCAGGACACCAGTGACCTGGCGCGCCTGCTCTTTGACAAAGTCAGATCACGCACTCCGTGCCGGCCACACCGGCTGATGGTAGCCGAGCGGCACGGTGGGCCGGTCCCACCGCGGCGGCGTTGCGGAGAGGCGCACGACCGGCGCGAGGTGCTGCAGCCGGCCAACCGGCGTGTCGCTCGTCATCGACCAGCGTTCGATTTCCGCGGCGGAAAATTCCTGCGGCACGTTTTTGAGCTCGGCCTCCGGCACCTGCCCGCGCTCGACGAGCCAGCGCCCCACCTGCGCCAGTGAGATGCGCACGTGCCAGCTGCCGCCCTCGCGTGTTCGGCGTGCCAGCGCCACCATGGCGCCGAACGCCATCAGGTAGCCGGTCAGGAAGTCGATCGCCGACACCGGATAGAACTGGGGGCCGGGCGCTGCCCCCGGAAAGAGTTCACCCTGGCGGCTCGTGATGCCGCTGACCGTCTGCACCACCGTGTCGAAGCCGCGGCGCGCTGCCCACGGACCGACATGACCGAACGCCGATAGCGAGACCGCGACGATGCCCGGGCGCAACTGCGCCAGCGCCGCGGGCGCGAAACCGCGGCTGCCGATAGTCCCCGGCCGGTAGCCTTGCGCGAACACGTCGGCGTCGCGCACCAGCCCGCGCAGGATTTCCGTGTCTTTCGCCTCGCGCAAATCGAGATAGGCGGAGAGTTTGCCGTGGCCGGTATCGTATTCCTGACGACCGAGACTTGGCAGGTGCGCCGCGGCGATTTTCATCACGTCCGCGCCGTGCTCGGCGAGCGTGCGTCCACAGGTCGGCCCGGCGATGACTCGCGTGAGATCGAGCACCCGGATGCCCGACAACGGTCGCTCGCCGCTCCTGAGCTCCTCCGGCGGGCAGTCGCCAATTCTGACGATCTCCATCAGCGGCAGCGCGGCGACCGCGATACCCTGCGGGTGCTGCGCCCATTCTTCCATGGTGCGCACCATGCCCCCGGCGCCTTTGGCGGCGATGATCGCCTCTTCGAGTTCGAGCGCGTCCCACTGCGCCACCGCCTTGCGCACCGCCTCGCGATCTTCAGGCACGCCGAGAACCTTGAGAGCGGCCGCGCGATGATTCGGGAAGTTGCAATGCAGATAGCTCCAGCGGCCATGCTTTGCCGGATAGTTGCCCATGACCTCATTGGGCGCGTTCGACACGCGCTTGCCGTCCAATTTTATATATGAGCCGCTGCGCAGCGACGCCGTCGCCTGGCGCGCATCGATCGCAATCTGCTGACGGCGCCCGGTGCGTAATTCCCACAGATCGGACACGGCGAGCCCGACCGCCGCGAGCGTCGCGGTGCTGGTCTCGGCTATGCGCAGCGGCGTCGGCAATAGCGGATCGGCGCCACCGGTGATCTCGACCTCGCCGGCGCGTGTCTCAGGCCAGCCGGCAAGCGGCAAAATCGTACGCAGCGCATCATTGATCATGGTCAGGACTCCTGGAATGGGTGATAGGCATGCTTTAATCGGCTTCGGTTTTCTCGCCTTCCCGATCCGATAGGCATTCGTGCGCCTCTCCTTCCCCTTCAAGGGGAAGGCTGGGATGGGGATGGGGATGGGGTGGAGCCTCGCCTCTGCTGCAACGCCACCCAAATCGATTCTTTTACAGCGTCGATGTCCTGCAACACCTCGTTGTTCCAGAATCGCAACACCTCGAACCCGGCGTCCGTCAGAATCTTCGTGCGGAGCGCCTCCTCTCGCGCATTTTCTGAGTGCTGTCCGCCGTCGACCTCCACTGCGAGCATCGCCTCCAAGCTTACGAAATCGATGACGTACCTTCCAAACGGATGTTGCCTGCGAAATTTGAATTCTCCCATCTGCTTTCGCCTCAAGCAGCGCCACAAGCATTGCTCTGCATCGGTCATGCCTGTGCGCAGGCGACGTTGCAGTTTGGGTTTCAAAATTTTCTGGTTAGTTTGGCCCTTCATTTTTACCCATCCCCGCCCTAGCCCTCCCCTTGAAGGGGCGGGAATTTTACTTTCTTGATACGGCACGATTGGTCAGAACACACCTTCCGCCGTGAGCGCGGCTATCTCCTGCGCGGACATTCCCAGCAGTTCGCCATACACGTAGTCGTTGTCCTCACCGTAGCACGGCGCGCCGCGGTCGATGCGTCCGCCGATGTATGCGGGACTCTCGCTCATCTTGACGGGCACTTCGGCGACCGGCCAGCGCCCGATCTGCGTGCCGGTCACTTCGGTCAGCCATTCGAGCGCTTTCAATTGCGGGTCGTGGTCGCAGCGGTCCTCCGCGGTCTGACAGACGCCGGCCGGCACGCCGGCTTGCTGCAAAGCGAACATCGTTTGATACGCATCGCGCGGTCGCGTCCATACGCGTACCAGCGCGTCGAGGGCATCCTGGTGCGCGAGCCGCCCCGCGAGATTCGCGAAGCGCGGGTCCGCGGCCCACTCGGGATGCTCCGCGAATTTGACGAGCGCGCACCATTCCGCTTCATTGAAACAGGCGATGGCGAGCCAGCGATCTTCGCCGGCGCACGGATAGACGCCGTGAGGCGCCGCCGGTTTGTACGCAGACCGGTTGCCCGTGCGTGTCCAGATACGCTCGTTCGCCGACCAGTCGAGAATGGCGGGGCCGTTGATGAAAAGCCCAACCTCGGTCTGCGAGGCATCGATCCATTGTCCTTCGCCCGTGCGCGCCCGATGAAAAAGCGCGCTCAACATGGCCAGCGCGAAACTGTACGCTCCCATCCAGTCGAGATAGGAGTAACCCCACCCCGCTGGCATCGCCGGCTCGGGCAGTCCCGACATCTCGGACAAGCCCGCGAACGCATTCGCGATCGGGCCCACGGTACGAAAGCGGCCATAGGTGCCCTGCGCCCCCATGCCCGACTGCTGCACGTAGATGATGTCCGGCTTTATTGCGCGCAGCGCGTCGTAGCCGAGCCCCCAATTGTCGAGCACGCCCGGCGAGAAGCCTTCCGCGACGATGTCCGACATCGCGACCAGACGTTTAGCGATCGCCAACCCCTTGGGATGCCGCACGTTGAGCGAGACGCCGCGTTTGCCCGGATTCTTGTTGTTGAATTGTCCGCCCATGTTGAGATCGGTCACACCGGGCAGCGGCGCTGTCGCTTTATCGCGCGCTTCGCGCCCGCCGACGGGCGCCATTGCGGCGAGGCGCGTATCCGGATGGCTCTTCAGCTCGACCTTGATGCTCTCGGCGCCGAACGCGCTCATGAACCGCGTGCCGCCCGCGGAAGCGAGGAACCACGTGAAATCGAGAATGCGTATCCCGTGCAGCGGAAACGGTTTGCCGCGGCGCGACGGCTGCCCGCCGGCGTCCACGTGTGCGGACGCATCAACCACGGGACGCTCGCGCTTGACCGGCGTCATGACCGCTGCGGCATCTTCGTCGAGCAGCGGCGCACGGCGGCCGACCGACCACGAATTCGCCGTGCTGATCCACTTGCTCGTCGCATAACGGAAGGACCGGCCCAATTCGGGATGTTCGACATCCGTGCAACTCTTGCGCGCGAGCCAGTGCGGATCGATGGCGTTCTCGTGCGGCTTGCGCAGCGGCGCCCACAGCATGCCCGCCTCCTGCGCTTCGCGCCACGGGATGTTTTCGTAAGTGAAGGCGCGCACGAAGCGCTGCACGGCCTCCATTCCTTCGTCGCGTTTTGCCGAAACGGGCCCGGTGCCCGGAATGTACCGTCCGCCCTTGGGCATGGCGGTATTCTCCGCAGCGAAGCCTGCTGCCATGCCGTAGCGCTCGAGCAACGCCATGAGCCGTTGCCCGTCATCCGTGCGGTTGCCCAGACTCGCCATCACCCACCGCCCGTCTTTGGTGTGTGCGATGGACGGGTTCGGCGAAACGGCTTCACGCGCATGGCGGCACGTCTGCCGCAATACGGGCGCGCGCCGCATCACCCACGACATGAGATCGACCTCGGTGGATTTCGCCACCGCCTCGTGGATCGCGCACGCGAGGTGCTGGCCTTGCCCCGTGCGAAAGCGAAAGAGCAGCGCGGCCAGGATCGTGAACGCGAGCTGCTCGCCGGCGACGTGGTAGGCGTGCCACATCTGCGGCGCGATCGGCGGCAGATCGTACTTGCCGTCGGGGGCCGGATCGTAGCCGCAATTCATCATGACGCCGCCCAGCGCGAGGTGGATCAGGTCCGAAGCCTTGAAGCCGGCCCACGGGCCGTGATCGCCGAAGGCGGATACGCGCGCGATGATCAAAGCGGGAAACTCTTTTCTCAGAGTGTCCGCGCCGAAGCCCAACTGGTCGAGTTCGCCCCTCGGTGTGGATTCCAGCAGCACGTCGGCGCCGGCGATGAGCGAACGCAAGCGTGCGCGGTCCTGCTCCCGTTGCAAGTCGAGAACGATCGAGCGCTTGCCGCGGTTGTACTGCCAGAAGAAGAGCGACCCTTCGGGATCCGCTTTGTCCTGGTAAAAAGGACCGATGCGGCGCGTGGAATTGCCGCCGGGCGGCTCCACCTTGATGACCTCGGCGCCCAGACCCGCCAGCGTCAACCCGCAGTACTCCGCCTGCTCGTCGGCTAACTCGATAACGCGGATGCCGGCGAGAGCGCCCGGGCGGGTCGCGCGAGTGCTTGAGACGGAATGCCCGTCCTGTGCTGCCATGGCGGCCCTCCTTTTACTAACGATTACGCGGCTGCCGGATTCAATCGGCGCGCACGCCGGCGGACTTGACCACGGGACCCCATTGGTCGATCTGCGCCTTGATGAACGCGCGGCATTGCTCCGGAGTGCCGGCGACGATATCCATAGCCAGCGCATTGAGTTGTTTCGCCATCTCCGGATGGCGCAGGATCCGGGTCGTTTCGTCGTGCAGCCGCGCCACGATGGCGGCCGGCGTCTTCGCCGGCGCATGCATGCCGTGAAAATTCAATCCCTCGTAGCCCGGCAATACGCTGGCGATCGGCGGCACGCCGGGTAAACTCGCCGCCGGCTGGGCGCTGGTTACACCGAGCGCGCGCAGCTTGCCCGCACTCACCTGCGTCAACGCCGTGGAGACCGCTACCATGGCGTAGTCCACTTCCCCGGCCA
>JAYWDM010000223.1:0-5824 GCA_043779885.1 Betaproteobacteria bacterium
GACTCCCTGCGGGAAGCTGGCGTTAAATAGTCTCCGCAACCATCTTGATCGCTCCGCACGGGCATTCGGTCGCGCACATGCCGCATCCCTTGCAATAATCGTAATTGAATTCGAACCGCTTGCCGGGTCCGAGCTTGACCACCGCGTTATCGGGGCACACGCCATAGCAGTTATCGCATTCGAAACAGTTGCCGCATGACAGGCAGCGGCGCGCCTCGAACAAGGCGTTGGATTCATCGAGCCCGCCCAGCACCTCATCGAAACTCGACTGGCGGCGCAGTATGTCGAGCACCGGCTGCACGGTCTTCGGCGCATCGGCGTAGTACCACGTATTGAGCAGATCGAATTGCGCGAGCTCATGCTTGTCCGGCGGCGCATAAGCGCCCCCGCGCAGCCACGCATCGATGTTGCGGGCGGCCTTTTTGCCATGCCCGATAGCGACGGTGACAGTGCGCTCCGAGGGCACCATGTCGCCGCCGGCGAAAATGCCCGCGTAGCCAGTCATCATGTTGCGATCGACTTTGACCGTGCCTTTTTCGATGACGAGTCCCGGCACCTTGTCGAGCAGGGAAAGATCGACGTCCTGTCCCAGCGCGAGTATCAGCGTGTCGGCCTCGATCGTATCGAATTCACCGGTGGGCTGTGGAAAACCCTTGCTGTCGAGCGCCATTTTTTCCACGGTAAACGTGGTGTCCTCGACGCGTGTGATGGTGTTGAGCCACTTCACCATGATGCCTTCGTCCAGCGCTTCCTGCAGCTCGAAGTCGTGCGCCGGCATCTGCTCGCGGGTGCGGCGGTAAACGATCAGCGCTTCGCTCGCACCGAGGCGTTTCGCCGTGCGCGCGACGTCGAGCGCCGTGTTGCCGCCGCCGTAGACGACGACGCGGCGTCCGAGTTGTGGCGGCGCGCCGGTTTCCATGCCGCGCAATACGCTCACGGCATCGAGAATCCGGGTGGCGTCGCGCGCGGGAATTTCGGTCCGTTTCGCGACATGCGCACCGACCGCGAGGAACGCGGCATCAAAGCCGCCCGCCTTCATCGTTGCCAGAATATTGTCGACGCGCGTATTGAGTTTGAGCGCGATGCCAAGATCGAGGATGCGCTGTATTTCGGCATCGAGGACGTCACGCGGCAGGCGGTATTTCGGAATGCCGAAGCGCATCATCCCGCCCGACAGCGGTCCCGCCTCATGAATTGTGACCTGGTGGCCCAGCCGCGCAAGGTGATACGCCGCCGACAGCCCTGACGGACCGCCGCCGACCACCAGCACATGCTTGCCCGAAGGTTGCGCTGAAATTGCCAATTTCCATCCGCGCCGGCAGGCCTCATCGCCAAGAAACCGCTCGACCGCATGAATGTTGACGGCCGCATCGAGGCTCGCGCGATTGCAGGCGTTCTCGCACGGGTGGTAGCAAACACGGCCCATCAGCGCCGGCAGCGGATTGTTTTTCACCAACTCCTGCCATGCCCGTTCGTATTCACCGCTTTCCGCGTAGTACAGCCAGCCCTGGATGTCCTCGCCGGCCGGGCACGCGTTATTGCACGGCGGCAGGCGATCGACATAAACGGGCCGGTTGTTGCGCCACGTTCCCGTATGGTTGGCGAGGCTGGAGCCGGGATCGAGCGTAATTGCGAATGGCTTTTTCATGCGAATACTCTAAGAGGTCAGGCCAAAGGTGCGCACGTTGCGATCGGCGATGGCCTGAATCGACGCAATGGTATGCACGTCCGGCTCCTTGCCGAACAAATGGGCAAAACGCCGTTGCGTCTTCAGATAATCTTCAACCGGCACACGCCGCCGCAGCTTGTAACGCTCCGTGATCTCGCCGTTTTCAGCTTCAAACAGGGGGAACAGTCCGGATTCGACCGCCAGGCGCGCGATCCTGATGGTGTCGGCGGGCGCCGAGCCCCAGCCGAGCGGGCACGGCACATGGATGTGAATATAGCGTGACCCGCTGATGCCCATCGCGCGCATGACCTTGACTTCAAGGTCGCGCAGGTTCGCGACCGATGCCGTGGCAACGTAGGGAATGTTGTGCGCCATCGCAATCAGTGGCACGTTCTTGCCGGTGCCGAACACATTCCCCGGCTGCGATCCCACCGCCATCGTCGTCGCGGTGCGCGCCGCCGGCGGTGTTGCGCTCGAGCGCTGCACGCCGGTATTCATGTACGCTTCGTTGTCGTAACAGATATACAGCACGTCATCGTTGCGCTCGAACATGCCCGAGAGACAGCCGAAGCCGATGTCCGTGGTGCCGCCGTCGCCGCCCTGCGCGATGACCTTGACCGCGTTGCGTCCCTTCACGCGCAGTGCCGCCGCTACGCCGGACGCGACCGCCGCGGCATTGCCGAACAACGAATGCAGCCATGGAATCTGCCACGACGTCTCGGGGTAAGGCGTCGAGAACACTTCGAGGCAGCCGGTCGCATTGACCGCCATCACCTGGTTGCCGGCAGCCTGCATGGCGGCGTCGATGGCGTAGCGCGCGCCGAGCGCTTCGCCACAGCCCTGGCATGCGCGGTGGCCGGAGTTGAGCGAATTGGTACGCCGCATATTGGCCTGCACCGTGCGCTCGCTGCCGGACTGCAGCCGGTTGCCGACGGTAAAGGTGCCGGTCTGGTAAAACTTGACGGGTTGCAGCGCCATAATTCCTCTCTACGCTATGCCGGACGCGACCTGGCCCAGGTCGCGCAAAATGTTCTCCGCGCTCGGACCCGCGCGGCGTTGCTGCCTGCCGCGCTCGATTTCCCGATTCACGATATCCCAGTTCAGGTCGAGGAAATTGAGTTGTTCGAGTTCGTCGCGCAGCGCGCGGCCGAACAATGCGGTCAGCGATTTTTTGGTGATCGCGCGGCCGCCGAGTCCCGCAATGACGGTATAACCTTTGAGTTGTATGCCCGAGAGCGCCTTGCGTACCCCGTCAGAGACGATACCGCCGATGCCGACCGCGAGGCACTTCTCGATCACCACGACGCGCTTCGCGCCGGCCAGTGCGGCGCGCACCTCGACCAGCGGAAATGGCCGGAACGAACAGATCGAGACGACGCCGATGCGATGGCCGCCGTCGCGCGCTTCATCCACCGCGTCCTTGATCGTACCGACCACCGAACCCAGGGCGACCACGATGGTCTCCGCGTCCGCGCATCGGTAGCTGCGTATCAGTCCGCCTGAATCGCGCCCGAACCCGGCCTTGAACGCGGCCGCCAGCTGCGGGATCAGTTCCAGGGCGCGCAACTGCTTATGATGCTGCAGATAACGCACTTCGAAGAAGGCTTCCGGTCCCACCATGGCGCCGATCGATACGGGATCATTGCAATCGAGAATCTGCACCGGCTCGAACGGCGGCAGGAACGCGTCGACCTGCGGCTGGTCCGGAATATCCACGCGGTCGTACGCATGGGTCAGGATAAATCCGTCGACACACACCATGACCGGACACGACAATTCTTCGGCAAGGCGGAATGCCTGAATATGCAGGTCGGCGGCTTCCTGGTTGGTCTCCGCGTAGAGCTGGATCCAGCCGGCGTCGCGCAGCGCCATGCTGTCGGAATGATCGTTCCAGATATTGATCGGCGCGCCGATCGCGCGGTTGCCGATGGTCATCACGATCGGCAACCCGAGTCCCGCTGCGTTATAGACGGCCTCCGCCATGAACAGGATGCCCTGGCTCGCCGTCGCCGTGTAGCTGCGCGCGCCGGCCGCCGACGCGCCGATCGCCACCGACAGCGCGGCAAATTCCGATTCGACATTGATGAATTCGCAGTTGCCGAGCCTCCCGTCCTTGACCATCTCGCCCAGGCCCTCGACGATGTGCGTTTGCGGCGTAATCGGGTAAGCGCAGATCACCTCGGGCCGGCACAACGCAACCGCCTCGGCGACCGCGCGCGAACCTTCCATCTGCTTAAGCATGCGCGGCTCCCGCTTTGATCGCGGCCAACGTGCTGTTATAGGCGGCCTGCGCCGCGGCCACGTTGGCGGCGCCGACCTGCCCCGGAAATTTGTCCTGGATTGCCTTTGCAACGGAGTCGAAGCGCAGTTGTCCGCTGATTGCGGCAAAACCGCCGAGCAGCGCGGCATTGGGCAGCGGGCGCCCGACATGCTTGAGCGCCAGTTCAGTCGCGGGCACCGTGCACCGATGGTGGTGATCGAAATTGCGCACGAATTCGCCGATGCCGAGTTCGTCGAAGCTGCGCGTGGAGTTGATCAGGATGTAGCCCGCGGGCGACAGTCCGCTGAAGAGATCCACCTGGTGCAGCAGCGTCGGGTCCTGGATGATCAGCGCATCCGGCTGCAGCACGGGTTCGCGCAGCCTGATCTCCTTGTCGTCGATGCGGCAGAACGCCATCACCGGGGCGCCCATCCGCTCCGAACCGAAGCTCGGAAACGCCTGCGCGTAACGCCCCTCGCCGAACGCCGCGATCGACAGCATTTCAGCGGCCGACACCACGCCCTGACCGCCTCTGCCGTGTATTCGCACCTGGAACATCATGACTCCTTGCGCACGCCGGATCGATCAATAGTGCGGGTCATACATCTGCGACTGGATGTGCGCCAGCATGTCCGGCGGTTGCGGTTTGCCCGCGAGCCCCTGCTTCGCCGCGGTGTCGGCGACCGCTTTGGCAATATGCGCCGACACTTCACGTATTCGCGGCAGCGCCGGGTAAAGGCTGCCCTGTTCCAGATCGGCTTCGCTCACCAGATGCGCAAGCGCGTGCGCCGCCGCCATGAACATGTCGTCGGTAATGTGGCGTGCCTGGCTGACGATGCCGCCCAGTCCGACGCCCGGAAAGATATAGGAGTTGTTGCCCTGGCGCGGCACGTATGTTTTGCCATTGAACTGCACCGGGTCGAACGGGCTGCCGCAGGCGAACAGCGCGCGCCCGCCGGTCCCGCGATAGGCCTGCTCGGCGTCGCATTCCGCCTTCGACGTTGGATTGGACAGCGCGAACACGATCGGACGCTCATTGATCCGCGCCATTTCCGCGAGCACTTCCTGAGTAAAGGTGCCGCCAACCGCCGCAACGCCGATAATGGCGGTGGGCTTCAGCGTTTTGATGGCTGCGAGAAAATCGCCGACCGGCGCATGCTCGTGCGCGTAAGCAAGTTTGTGCGCCGCGAGATCGGTGCGGCTTTTCACCACCAACCCCTTCGAATCGAGGAGCCAGCAGCGCTGGCGCGCCGCCGCCTCGGTCAGGCCCTGCGCGATCATGGCGGACACGATGAGATCGGCGATGCCGGTGGCGGCCTCGCCGGCGCCGAGGAACAGAACTTTCTGGTCGGCAAGCCTCCCGCCGGTAATCCGCAACGCTGAAAATATCCCTGCCAGCGCAACTGCCGCCGTGCCCTGGATGTCGTCGTTGAAAGTGCAGATGCGCTCGCGATACTTGTGCAGCAGGCGGAACGCGTTGTGGTTGGCGAAATCCTCGAACTGGACAAGAATGCCCGGGAATACCTCGTGCGCGGCAGTAATGAACTCCTCAATCAGTTCATCGTACGCGTCACCGGTGACGCGGTGCTGCCGCAGACCGACATAAAACGCGTCGTTCAGCAGGCTCTGATTGTTCGTACCGACATCGATCGTGACCGGCAGGCACAGTTTGGGATGGATGCCGGCGCAAGCGGTATACAGAGACAACTTGCCAACCGGGATACCCATGCCGTTCGCGCCAAGATCCCCCAATCCCAGAATGCGCTCGCCGTCGGTGACGACGAGCAGCGCCGCCGGATACGGCCAGTTGCGCAGCACCTGGGCGACGCGCCCGCGGTCGTTCACGCCGATGAAAATGCCGCGCGGCCGCTGAAAAATATGGCCGAACTTCTGGC
>JAYWDM010000224.1:0-5789 GCA_043779885.1 Betaproteobacteria bacterium
TGGCCCACGGTTGCCGCCTTGAACTTGAAACGGCCCGCGCCGAAGCGCCGGGCATCGAGCGACATCGCCGATGGCACCGACAACTCGCTGTTGCCCGCGGCCTGATCGCGCAGGGTCAGTCGCGCAAGCTCAAGCGCGCGGGCGCCGTCGATCGCGGCACGGACATCGCTTTCTCCGAGTATGCGTATGCTGGACATGGTGACGGCTAACCATCACACCACAAAGACGAAGCGAATGAAAGTCATGCGTGTCGCTGTTTTTTTCAATTCGCAGGGGGGGTGGGCGCTCAGCGCCGTAGCCCGCCGCGTGTACTTTCGGTGGGTTACGCTGCGCTAACCCACCCTGCGGGTTGGCTGCGAGCGGACGGAGCCGCGGCGTTTGGAGGCAACTTTCTCCCGCCGCTGCTTCGCGCCGCAACGCGGGCAGTAGAGGTCGCGGTTGCCGAGCGGAAAATTGCATTCGTGACAGCGGCGCAGCAGGGTTGGGAAGGTGGTCGCGATAATACCCCCATCCCTAGCCCTTGCCCCCGCAAGCGGGGGAAGGGAACGTCAAGTGCGCCTTAACTTGGCAACGGCGCATGGGCTAAGACCGCAGCTTGTCTTCGAACCAGTTCCACATGTCGGCGACGACCAGCGTCAGGTAATCGCGCTGGCAGTGCTGCGAGCCGCCTTCTTCGGCGGTATAGACGCGGAACGTCTTGTCTTTGGAGCCGCAGGCGTCGAACTGCTTTTGCGCGTCGGCGAGCGGAATCTGCTCGTCTTCCGCGCCGTGCACGAGGAGAAACGGGCAGCGCATCTTCTGCATCACGCCGTCGAGCTTGAAAGGCTCGAGCGCCTTCAACGCCGCGTCGAGCGTGTCGACGCCGAGTATCCATGTGATGTGGTGCCCGGGCACGGACAGCGACGTTTTAAACTGCGCGTCGATGCGCTTTTTCCAGGTGGCGTGGTAGTCCCACTGCGCGCCCCACGCGATGCACGCGGCGTAGCGCGGGTCCATCGCGGCGCAGCGCGGCGAGTAGTAACCGCCAAGGCTGATCGCGACGATGCCGATTTTCTGCGCATCGACATCGGCGCGCTTTTCCAGGAAGTCGATGCAGGCGCTGCCGGCGACTTCGTAGTCGTAGCGCAGAAAGTGGCCGCGAAACCGGATCGCCTCGCCGGTGCCCGGGCCGTCCATCACGAGCACGGAAATGCCGCGCTTGATGAGGTCGGGCACGCCGCGCATGTACTGGATTTCCTTGGTCACGTCGAGGCCGTCGAAAAACACGACGCACGGTGCGCGCTTCGCAGTCGTGTTCTGCGCATGCACGAAATAGCCGGGCAGGCTGCCGTCCCTGAACGGCACCTCGACGATCTCGATTTTCACGTCGGTCAGCGCGACGTGGCGATGGAAGCACTCGACACCCGCGCGAAACGCATCGAGCGCCTGCTGGTCTTTGGGCGTGCGGAAACGCTCCGCCATCTGGTAGTAGTTGCACGCGCGCAGATAGGCGTGCGCGGCGGAAAAGCGGTGTCCGCCCTGATCGAATTTCCGCGCATGGGCGCGGACACCGTCGGCGACCTTCACGCATGCGTCGAACCACGCCTCGTCGTCCTCCGGCGCCTTGCCCTTCAACAACGTGCCGATCTTGTGCAGCTCGCCGATTTCGGAGCCGCCGTACGGCGCCGAGCTCAGCATATTGATGAAACCGGCCGACCAGCGATAGTTGCCGGGGAAATACATGAAGTAGGGAGGATCTTTCTTTTCAGCCATGAGGTCGCTCTTTCGTGATGGGTGATGGGTGATGGATTATTGTTCGCGTATCCCGGCGGCTTTCGCGACCCTGGACCATTTCTCGGTCTCGGCGCGAATGAACGCAGCGTATTCTTCCGGGGTGTCGCCACCGGGTTCGTGTCCCTGGCCCAGGAACAACTGCTGGTTTTCCGGCGTGGCGAGCTGTTTGGACAGCACTTCGTGTATGCGCGCGACGATCGGCCTGGGAGTCGCGACGGGTGCGAGCATGCCGTTCCAGTTGTAGCTTGAGAAGCCGGGCAGGCCCTGTTCGGCGATTGTCGGCAGGTCGGGCAACAGCGGCGAGCGCTTTTGCGAGGTCGCGCCCAGCGCGCGTAATTTGCCCTGTTGCAGAAGCGGCGCGCAGCCGGCGAACTGGATGATCGCAAGTTCGATATGGCCGGCCAGGAGATCGATCGTGTACAGCGCGGCGCCCTTGTAGGGAATGTGATTGAGTTTGACGCCCGCCTGTGTCGCGAACAACTCGGTTGCGAGGTGCCCGACGGTGCCGACACCGGGCGAGCCGTAATTGATTTTGCCCGGCCGCGCCCTGGCGAACGCGACGAAATCCCTGACGCCTTTCAACGGCAGGCTCGGATGTATGCACACGCAGCTCGCGCTGCGCGCGATCAGCATGATGGGCGCGAGATCGCGCAGCGTGTCGTACGGCATTTGCGCGCGCACCGACGGCGCGATGGTCAGCGGACCCGGATTGCCGGCGAGCAGCGTGTAGCCGTCGGGCGCGCTTTTCACGACCGCGTCGGTGCCGGGGACACCCCCCGCGCCGCCGCGATTGTCGACGATGAACGTCTGGCCGAGCGCCGCATTCAGTTGCTGTCCGGCCCACCGCGCCTGAATATCGGTCGGGCCGCCGGGTGCGAACGGCACGATGATACGCACGGGTTTTGCCGGATACGCCTGCGCGTGCGCGTCAAATGCGCACGCGCAGACGGCGATGGCGACGAAGGCGGACCAGCAGCGGGGTGGAATGTTCACGGATCTCCTCCAGTGCGCGGAGGTTGTGCGAAAAGGTTGCAGGCGCGCGCGCCCTGCGAAGATAGTTGAGTCGAATGAGTGCTGTCAATCATTGACTGCGCGCGGTCTGGTAAACTTGCGTGAGAAAGTCGAGCCGTTCGTATAACCACTTATCCCGGAGAGCAAAGTCATGGCAGTCAGGCGCAGCAAAGCCGCGAAGGCGCGCAAACCCTCGAACAATTACGCGGACATTCTGTTCGAGGTCAAAGACCAGGTCGCATGGGTCACGATCAACCGGCCGCGCGTGTTGAACTCGTTTCGCGAGCAGACGCTCGACGAGATGATACACGCGCTGAAATCCACGCGCGAAGACCCGTCCATCGTATGCGCGGTGGTGACCGGCGCCGGCGACAAATCATTTTCGGCGGGCGGCGACTTTTTCGCGATGAAGCGGCTCAATTTCACCAATGCCTACATGTGGAACGACCGCATGCTGGGCCTGGCGATGACGATACGCGGCCTGCCGATTCCGGTGATCGCCATGGTCAACGGCTGGTGCATGGGCGGCGGCCACGAACTCGCGCTCTGGTGCGATGTCGTGATCGCGTCCGAAAACGCGGTGCTCGGCCAGACCGGCGCCAAGGTCGGCGCGTGCCCGACGGTGGGCGCGACCCAATACCTGCCGCTGATACTCGGCGAGCGGCTCGCGCGCGAAATGATCTTCTGCGCGCGCCGCTTTACGGCGAAGGAAGCCGTCGAGGTCGGCCTCATCAACAAGTGCGTGCCGCAGAAGGATTTGGTGAAGGAAACGCTCAAGTGGTGCACGACCATGAAGGGCCACAGCGCATTGACGATCCGCATGACCAAGCGTTCGCTCAACTCCGCGTCCGACGCGCTGTATGCGTCGTGGCAGCAGGGCATGGAACTGCTCGCCCATGTGTGGGGTTCGCCCGAAGCGAACGAGGGGATGGACGCCTTCCTCGCCGGCCGCAAGCCCAACTTCAACCAGTTCCGCCAACGCGACAAGCGGGAAATGGTGCGTTATCTGGACGGCTGCGAGAAAAATCTTAATGAGCCGCCGGCCATGCGGAAGAAACGTAAGTAACCAGGAGTTGGAGCCGCAGATGAACGCAGATAAACGCGGATACGGCACAAGACGTTTTCCGCCGGGGACGAGATTGAGTTGGACTATCGGTTAGATCTTTGGAAGAGAGATCTATATCTGCGTTTATCTGCGTTCATCTGCGGCTGATTCGACTTAGGATTTTGAAATGAGTTCTGAACAAAAGCCCGCACCCGGCGCACTCGACGGCGTGCGCGTGCTAGATCTCACGCGCATACTCGCCGGTCCGTTGTGCGGCATGCTGCTGGGCGACATGGGCGCCGACGTGATCAAGATCGAGCCGCCGAACGGCGACGACACGCGCACGTGGGGACCGCCGTTCGTCGAGGGCGAGGCCGCGTACTTTCTGGGGCTCAATCGCAACAAGCGTTCGCTCGCGCTCAATATGGCGATCGCGCAGGGGCAGGCCGTGCTCGCCGGCCTGATCAGGAAGAGCGACGTGCTGATCGACAACTTCAAGCTCGGCACTCTGGCGAAGTGGGGCTTTACCGACGCCTGGTTCGATGAGCACGCGCCGCGGCTCGTGCGCTGCTCGATAACGGGATACGGATCGAGCGGACCCAAGGCAGCGCAGCCGGGCTACGACTTTATTCTGCAGGCGGAGTCCGGCCTGATGAGCATTACCGGCCCGCAGGGCGGCCCGCCCACCAAGCATGGCGTGGCGCTCGTCGACGTGTGCACCGGCATGCTCGCGTCGAACGCGATCCTCGCGGCGCTGAACGCGCGCCACCGCACCGGGCGCGGCCAGAAAGTCGAGGTGTCACTCTATGAGTCGGCGCTCGCGATGCTGGTCAACGTCGCATCGAATTACCTGATTGCAGGCAAGGACGGCGGGCGCTTCGGCAACGGGCATCCGAGCATCGTGCCGTACACCACGTTTCCGACTGCCGACGGGATGCTGGCGCTCGCGGTCGGCAACGACTCGCAGTTCGCGAAATGCGCGGTGGTGCTCGGCCATCCCGAATGGGCTCAGGATCAGCGCTTCATCCGCAACCGCGATCGCGTTGCGCACCGCGAAACGGTCGACGGCATGATCGCGCAGGCGCTGAGCGGCGGCGGCGCGGATGACTGGATACCCAAACTGCAGGCGGCGGGCGTGCCGTGCGGCAGGATCAATTCGGTCAAGCAGGCGCTCGACGATCCGCAGACCGCGGCGCGCGGGATGGTCGAGACCGTCGAACATCCCGCGATAGGCGCGCTCAAGTTGCTCGGCACGCCGTTCAAGCTGAGCGCGACGCCGACTTCCGTGCGGCGTGCGCCGCCGACGCTGGGCCAGCATGCCGACGAGATACTGAAGCAGGAACTCGGCATGGACGACGAGACTATCGCCGCATTACGCCGCGACAAAGTGATTTGACTCTTGCGTCGCACCCTTGTCGCGGGAAGGCAATGAGCAAGTTGACATTAACTCCTTCCCCATTGACGGGGGAAGGCAAAGAGCCAGTTGAGGTTCGCTCCTTCCCCCTTGATGGGGGAAGGCCGGGATGGGGGTGATAAATGTTCACTGGACTGGCCCACGTTTCCATTGTCGTTCCTGACCTCGATGCCGCCGCGCGCGAGCTTGAAGCCAGGTACGGCCTCAAGATCGGCGCGATCAAGGTCAACGCGGAGCAGGGCGTGCGCATGGCGTACGTGACGCTCGCCAACGCGAAGATCGAACTCATGGAGCCCGCAGGCGCGCATTCGCCGGTCGCGAAGTTTCTCGAAAAGAATCCGCGCGGCGGCATCCATCACTTCAGTCTCGGCGTCGACGATCTCGATGCGGCAACCGCGAACATGCAGGCCCATGGCGTGCGCGTGCTGGGCAACGGCAAACAACAGCTCAACGTGCACGGCGAGCGCATCGCTTTCGTGCATCCGGGGGACTTTCTCGGCGCGCTGGTCGAGCTGGAAGAACATCGCAAGTAGCGCGCGCTACGGA
>JAYWDM010000225.1:0-15287 GCA_043779885.1 Betaproteobacteria bacterium
TTCCCTCGTGATGAGGTATTATACAGCGCTAATTTAGAGCGTTTTTTCCTTTCTTCGGAACCAGTTATGTTCGGTTTTTTGAGCGGTTACTTCAACAACGACCTTGCGATCGACCTCGGCACCGCCAACACCCTCATCTACGTGCGCGGCAAAGGCATAGTGCTCGACGAGCCGTCGGTCGTGGCGATCCGCCAGGAGGGCGGGCCGAACGGCAAAAAAGTCATTCAGGAAGTCGGCCTGGCGGCGAAACGGATGCTGGGCCGCACGCCGGGCAATATCACGGCGATTCGCCCGATGAAAGACGGCGTGATCGCCGACTTCACCGTTACCGAACAGATGTTGAAGCACTTCATCAAGAAAGTGCACGACTCGCGCCTGTTTTCGCCCAGCCCGCGCATCATCATTTGCGTGCCGTGCGGCTCGACGCAGGTCGAGCGGCGGGCGATCCGCGAATCGGCGATCGGCGCCGGCGCGTCGCGCGTTTACCTGATCGAAGAGCCGATGGCCGCGGCGATCGGCGCCGATCTGCCGGTCGGCGAAGCGACGGGCTCGATGGTCGTCGACATCGGCGGCGGCACGACGGAAGTCGGCGTGATTTCGCTCGGCGGGCTGGTCTATAAAGGCTCGGTGCGCGTCGGCGGCGACAAGTTCGATGAAGCGATCATTAACTACATCCGCCGCAATTACGGCATGCTGATCGGCGAGACCACGGCGGAGCACATCAAGAAGGAAATCGGCTCGGCGTTTCCGGGCTCGGAAGTGCGCGAGAAAGAAGTCAAGGGCCGCAACCTCGCCGAGGGCATTCCGCGCAGCTTCACGATTTCTTCCAACGAAATTCTCGAAGCCCTGACCGAACCGCTCAACAGCATCGTCAGCGCCGTCAAATCCGCGCTGGAACAAACACCGCCGGAACTCGCGGCTGACATCGCGGAAAAAGGCATGGTGCTGACCGGCGGCGGCGCGCTCCTGCGCGATATCGACAGGTTATTGATGGAAGAAACCGGCCTGCCGGTGATCGTTGCCGAAGATCCGCTGACGTGCGTTGTGCGCGGCTCCGGCATGGCGCTCGAGAAAATGGAAAAACTCCACATCTTCACCGATGATTGACGCGCGCGTGGAGTGAGGCGTGAAGGATGATGCGACGAATTTCCGCACCGAATATTCACCCACCTTCCCCCTCCCGTTGTCCCGCTGATGGAACACAGTCCGCCGCCATTCTTCAAACGCGGCCCCACGCCTCTTGTCCGTTTGCTGTTGTGCGTGCTGCTGTCGGTTGCGCTGCTGATAGCGGACGCACGCTACCGTTACCTCGACGGCATCCGCCAGGTCGTGTCCGTCGTCGTCTATCCGTTGCAACGCCTGGCCGGCACCCCGCGCGTCATGCTCGACGCCGTCGGTGACTTCTTCGTCACGCACGCATCCCTGCGCGCGGAAAATGCGCGGCGCGCGGCGCAAAGCCTGCAGGACGCCGTCGTGCTGAAAAAATACGCCGCACTCGCCGCCGAGAACGCGCATTTGCGCGATCTCCTGGCGGCGCGCCAGCGCCACGGCGAGAGCACCGTATTCGCCGAAGTGCTGTATACCGCCCGCGATCCGTTCACGCGCAAAGTCGTCATCGACAAGGGTCAGCAGCAGGGCATCAAGGCCGGTCAGCCCGTGCTCGACCAGATCGGCATCATCGGCCAGGTAACGCGGGTTTATCCGTGGCTCGCCGAAATTACCCTGATCACCGACAAGGAGCAGGCGGTACCGGTCCAGAACCTGCGCAACGGCCTGCGCGCGGTTATCGGCGGCACCGCCAACAACGGTCAGCTCGAATTGAAGTTCATCCCGCTGAACGCCGATTTCCAGAACGGCGATCAGCTCGTGACTTCGGGCATCGACGGCGTTTACCCGCCCGGACTGCCGGTCGCCGAGGTCTCCAACGTCGAACGCAACGCCGCGTTTCTCTTTGCCCGCATTACGTGCAAGCCGCTCGCCGGCGTTGCGAGTCACGGCCAGGTGCTGGTGCTGAACTGGGACAACAAGTCGCCCGAGCGGCCGGCCGAGGAAGTCAAACCGGCGCGCACCCGGAAACCGCGGAGAGGCGGCTGATGCAGGCCCGCGAACTGACCCTGCACGAAATCCTGCTGCCGGTGAAAGGCGGTTTCATCGTTTTTACTTTTATTGCGGCGCTGCTGACCAACATCTTGCCGTGGTCGGGCTGGTGGCTCGCGATCAAGCCCGATTTCGTGGCGCTGGTCGTCCTCTACTGGTGCATCCAGCAGCCGCGCAAAGTCGGCTTTACCTCCGCATGGTTGCTCGGACTGGTCATGGACGTCGCCGAAGGCAGCCTCTTTGGCCAGCATGCGCTCGCCTACTCGGTGCTCGCGTTTGGCGGCATCGTTCTGCATCGCCGGGTGCTGATGTTCTCGATGCGGGACCAGGTCCTGCACGTGATTGTGTTGCTGCTGTTGAACGACGTAATGGTGCTCGCCATACGCATGCTGTCCGGCGCCAGCTTTCCGGGCCTGCAGTATTTCATCGGCAGCCTGACCGCGGCAGCACTTTGGCCCGCGCTCACCTTCCTGTTCAAATTGCCGCAACGGCCGCAGCCCGATCCCGACCGTGTCTGAACTCACCATCAATCCGGGCGTCGAACTCAGGAATTCGCGGCTGGAAATCTACCACTTCCGCCTGCGGCTTGCGATCGCGTCGGGTTTAGTCCTGTGCATGTTTTCGCTGTTGTTCGCGCGCTTTTTCTATCTGCAGGTGGTACGCCACGATTACTACAGCACGCTCGCCGAGGCCAACCGCATCTCGATTGTGCCGATCGTGCCGAATCGCGGCATCATCGTCGATCGCAACGGCGTGCTGCTCGCGCACAATTATTCGGCCTACACGCTCGAAATCACGCCCGGGAAAATCGACGACCTCGACGCGCTGATCGACGACCTCGCGACCGTGATCGAGATCGCGCCGCGGGACCGCCGGCGTTTCAAAAAACTGCTCGAGGAAAGCAAGAGCTTCGAGAGCCTGCCGATCCGCACGCGGCTCTCCGACGAGGAGATTGCGCGTTTCGCCGCCAACCGTTACCGTTTTCGCGGCGTCGAGATCAACGCGCGGCTCTTCCGCCAATATCCGCAGGGCGAATTGTTCTCGCACGTCGTCGGCCACATCGGCCGCATCAATACGCGCGAACTCGAGCAGCTCGAGGAAACCGGCCTCGATGCCAATTACCGCGGCACCGATTACATCGGCAAGACCGGCCTCGAGCAAAGTTACGAGACCCATTTGCACGGCACCACCGGCGTCGAGCAGGTCGAAGTCGACTCGGCCGGGCGCGCGGTGCGCACGCTGTCGCGTTCGGCGCCGCTGTCCGGCAACAATCTCGTGCTCAATCTGGACGCCAAACTGCAGGAAATCGCCTACGAGGCGTTTGGCGAATTCCGCGGCGCGCTGGTCGCGATCGACCCCGCCACCGGCGGCGTGCTCGCTTTTGTCTCCAAGCCCGGTTTCGATCCGAACCTGTTCGTCGACGGCATCGACCCGCAGAACTGGAAGGAACTGAACGAGTCCATCGACCGGCCGATGGTCAACCGCGCGCTCGCCGGCACCTATCCCCCGGGCTCGACCTTCAAGCCGTATATGGCGCTGGCGGCGCTCACCTACGGCAAGCGGCGGCCCGAGCAGGCAATTTCAGACCCCGGCTACTTCAATTTTGGCGGCCACCTGTTCCGCGATGACAAAGTCGGCGGCCACGGCATGGTCGACATGTACAAGTCGCTCGTGGTGTCGTGCGACACGTTTTATTACGTGCTCGGCAACGATCTGGGCATCGACAACATCTCCAGTTTCATGCGGCTGTTTGGTTTTGGCAGCCGCAGCGGCATCGACATCGCGGGCGAGGCGGCCGGCATCCTCCCATCGCAGGCATGGAAGAAACGGCGCTTCCGCCGCCCCGACCAGCAGAAGTGGTACGCGGGGGAGACGATCAGCGTCGGTATCGGCCAGGGTTACAACGCCTACACGCCGCTGCAGATGGCCCACGCGATCACGACGCTCGCCAACGACGGGGTGATGTTCCGGCCGCACATCGTCAACTACATCGAGGACATCGTAACGCGCAACCGCGCCATGGTCGAAGCGCCGCCGCAGGCCAGGCTCGAGGTCAAGCCCGAGCACCTCAAGTTCATCAAGGACGCCCTGGTCGGCGTCAACAAGGAAGGCACCGGCGCGCGCGCATTTGCGGCCACCGAATACGTGAGCGCCGGCAAGACCGGAACCGCGCAGGTGATCGCCATCAAGCAGGGTGAAAAATACGTCGCCAGCAAGATCGCCGAGCAGCACCGCGACCACGCACTGTTCATCGCCTACGCGCCGGCCGACGCGCCGAGAATCGCGCTCGCGGTGGTGGTCGAGAACGCCGGATTCGGCGCACGGTCCGCCGCCCCCATCGCGCGCCAGGTGCTTGATTACTATCTGCTCGGCAAGGAGCCGGCCGCGCCGAAAACCGAGCGGGCCGCGCGGCCATGACGCCCGTGGTGAGGCGTATTACGCGCATGCTGACCGCGCACATCGACGGTCCGCTGCTCGGCACGATGCTGCTCCTGATGGGGGTCGGGCTGATCGTGATCTTCAGCGGCTCGAACCAGAATCTCCCGCGCGTCTCCACCCAGATGGTGAGCATGCTGGTCGCGCTTGGCGTGATGTACGCGTTTGCCAATATTCCCCCGCATTACCTGACGCGCATCGCGCTGCCGCTCTACGTGCTCGGCGTGCTGTTGCTGGTGTGCGTTGCGCTGTTCGGCGACGTCGTCAACGGCGCCCGGCGCTGGCTGCACGTCGGCGTGACGCGCATCCAGCCGTCGGAAATCATGAAGATCGCGGTGCCGCTGATGCTGGCGTGGTACTTCGACCGCTACGAAGCAACGCTCAAGCTCAAAAACTATATCGTGGCGGCGGCCATGCTGGTGATTCCGGTCGCCCTGATCGTGCGCCAGCCCGATCTCGGCACCGCCATGCTCATCATGGCGGCGGGCTGTTACGTGCTGTTTCTTGCCGGCCTGTCCTGGCGCGTCATGTTCGGACTCGGCGTAGCCGGCGCCGCGTGCATGCCGCTCGTGTGGTCGATGATGCATGACTACCAGCGCCAGCGCATTCTGACGCTGATCGACCCTACCCAGGACCCGCTCGGCGCCGGTTATCACACCATACAATCGACGATTGCGGTGGGCTCGGGCGGCATTATCGGCAAGGGCTGGCTGCAGGGCACGCAAACTCATCTCGATTTCATTCCGGAACGCACCACCGATTTCATTTTCGCGGTCTACTCCGAAGAATTCGGCCTCGCCGGCAACATGCTGCTGCTGTTTCTGTTCCTGCTCGTGATCGCACGCGGCATCGTCATCACCGCCAATGCGCCGACATTGTTCACGCGGCTTTTTGGCGGCGCGATAACGCTGACTTTTTTTACCTATGCATTTGTCAACATGGGCATGGTGAGCGGCATACTGCCCGTCGTCGGCGTACCGCTGCCGTTGATCAGCTACGGCGGGACTTCGCTGGTCACGATCTGTCTCGGGCTCGGCATTTTGATGAGCATACAGACGCACAAGAAACTGGTGCAATCGTGATGGGTGATGTGAAGGGTGATGGGTGATGGGTGATGGGGGAAAACGGATGGTGCAGGCGCCCGCTTTTGCGGCCCGAATCGGGCCGGTGAAGACCCATTGCCCATTACCCATCACCCGTTACCTCTTTGCCGCCACCTTCCTCGCGGCGACCTTGAGTGGCTGCGGCAGCATGGCGACGCGCGAACCGCCGCCACCCATTGCGCGGACGCCCGACAGCGCACGCGCGCCCGACAGCGTGCCGGCGCAGACCAGGCCGGCGCCGCCGCGCGGCGGCGGCTACTACCTCAATGACGGTCCCGGCGACAATCCGCCGCCCAACCTCGAACAGATTCCCGACGCGGTGCCGCGCGCGGAACCGCTGCGGCCCGCCAACATGCGGCCGTATACCGTAATGGGACAAAACTACACGCCGATGAAGCAGATTGCGCCCTATAAAGAGCGCGGCATCGCGAGCTGGTACGGGCGCCGCTATCACGGCCAGAAAACATCATCGGGCGAGCTATACGACATGTACGGCATGACCGCCGCGCATGCCGTGTTGCCGATCCCGAGCTATGCGCGCATTACCAACGTCGCCACCAACAAATCCGTGGTCGTGCGCATCAACGATCGCGGCCCGTTTCATTCCGACCGCCTGATCGATCTGTCGTACACAGCCGCCTATAAACTCGGCGTGCTCGGCGGCGGCAAAGCGATCGTCGACGTCGAGACCATCATTCCCGGCGCCGGGAACCCCGCCGCTCCCGCAGTCGCCGCGGCGCCCACTCCATCCGCGCCAATTTCGCCGACTGCAACTGCAACGGCGATACCGTTGCCGCAGGCGCCGGTCGCGACATCGTTACCCGCCGAACCTGCTGCCGCGCCGCCGCGCGACGAGCCGGTCGCAACGCCGGACGTGAATACGGCGTCCACCGCAACTTCACCGGTGGTTGCCGTGACCGCCGAACAAAAGGGATTGTTTCTGCAGTTGGGCGCATTCGGTTCGCGGGACAATGCCGACAACTATCTTGCGCGGCTGCGCGCCCAGATCGACTGGCTCGCGCCGGCGCTGCATGTATACCGCAAGGAGGGACTTTTCCGCGTGCATGCCGGGCCGTATGCGAGCGAGCCCGCCGCGCGCGCCGCGGCGGACCGCATCAGCCAGGCGCTGGGCATCAAGCCCATGGTGCTCACACGCTAGGAAAAAGCCGGTTTGGCGATGCGGGCTTCCAGGTGCGCCGCTGATACGGTTGCCGCACCACATTCGTAAACTGGCGCCGTCAAGCCGCAACACCTTGATGGCCGTGAATTGCGGCCCACAGCGTCGTGGCAGGCCCCGCGCAAATTCGCTTCCTCGAATCGTGCCTCACGAAGCGTGCCGGCCGAACAGCACCGGCGCCAGCTTTCGATAAGCGCCCACGATCGCAGGCGGCAGAATCAGCCACTGCAACAGCGGGGAAAGACCAATACCGAAAATCAGCGGCATGCCCGCCGCATAGCTCCAGCTGCGGGCGCGATAGACGTTGTACCATTCGCTCCACGCGGTAAAAGCCATCGCGCCGATTACGATGATCACGCCGCCTGTCCACGGACTCGACGCGGGCCAGTCCGCGTGCCGTAGCATGCCGCCAGCCAGCGCGAACATCGCGAGCGCAATCATGACGTCGCCGACGGAGCAGTGTAACAGCGACCACGCGATACTCAACCGGTCCGCCTCGGCCCAGATCGTATACAGCCTGACATGCGCGATTTCCCACGCCAGATTAAACACAAATGCGAGCGCCGACCAGAGTCCCGCGCGCGCGACAATGCGCGACGTCACCGGATTGAGCATGTGCCGTCACGCCACGACCCGGTTAACTGATGTCCGTGGTTCAATGTTCGCTCCTTGCGTCCATATCGCATCAGCCAGGCATGGCAATGAGTCATCGTGGAGAGTCCCGTTACGCGTCATCAGAAGGTTATAGAAGCGCTGCTCAAATCTGCACCCGATTGAGCCGCAGCGCATTGGTGATCACCGACACCGAACTGAAACTCATGGCGGCGGCGGCGATCATCGGGGAGAGCAGCAAACCGAAAACCGGATACAGAACCCCGGCGGCGATCGGCACGCCCAGCGCGTTATAGACAAAGGCGAAGAACAGATTCTGCCGAATGTTGCGCATGGTGGCGCGGCTCAGGCGGCGCGCTTTCACGATGCCGCGCAAGTCGCCTTTCACGAGCGTGACACCGGCACTTTCCATCGCGACGTCAGTGCCGGTGCCCATCGCGATACCGACTTGCGCCTGCGCGAGGGCGGGCGCGTCGTTGATGCCGTCCCCCGCCATCGCCACGACGCGACCCTCGGCCTGCAGTTGTTTGACGGCTTCCACCTTTTGCTCGGGCAATACTTCCGCGATGATGCGATCGATCCCGAGCTTGCGCGCGACGGCCTCCGCGGTGACCTTGTTGTCGCCGGTGAGCATGACGATCTTCAAGCCTTCCTCATGCAGCGCGCGGATCGCCTCGGCCGTGGAGTCTTTGATTGGATCGGCCACGCCGATCAGTCCGGCGGGCCGGTTGTCGATGGTCACGTACATCACGGTCTCGCCTTCGGCGCGCCGTGTCGCGGCCTGCTCGTCGAGTCCGCCCGGATTGATGTTAAGGCTTTCGAGCAACTTGCGGTTGCCGATCGCCACCGCTTTGCCGTCGACCTTGCCGCGCACGCCCTTGCCGGTTTCCGACTGGAAATCCGTTACCGGCAACAACTTGAGCTTGCGTTCCTCCGCGCCGCCGACAATGGCCGCCGCCAGCGGATGCTCGCTTGCGCGTTCGAGGCTGGCGCCCAGTTGCAGGATGTCATCCTCGCTGAAGCCGTCCGCAGCGAGCACGCCCGTCAGGCGTGGTTTGCCTAACGTGAGCGTGCCGGTTTTGTCGCAGACCAGCGTGTCTACTTTCTCCATGACCTCGAGCACTTCCGCATTCTTGATCAGCACGCCGGCAGTGGCACCGCGCCCGGTGCCGACCATGATCGACATCGGCGTGGCGAGCCCGAGCGCGCACGGACAGGCAATGATGAGCACCGCGACCGCGTTGATGATGGCGTGGGCGAGGCGCGGCTCCGGCCCCCACAGGCCCCACACCGCGAACGTCACTGCGGCAACAGCCACCACCACCGGCACGAAATAGCCCGCCACCACGTCGACGAGCTTCTGAATCGGCGCGCGGCTGCGCTGGGCTTCGCTCACCATATGCACGATCTGCGCCAGCAGCGTGTCGCTGCCGACGCGGTCGGCCTGCATCATAAGACTGCCGGTGCCGTTGACAGTGGCGCCGATAACCCGGTCGCCCGCATGTTTTTCCACGGGGATGGGTTCGCCCGTGACCATCGACTCGTCGATCGAGCTGTTACCTTCCGCCACGACGCCGTCGACGGGCACTTTCTCGCCGGGGCGTATGCGCAACTTGTCGCCCGGTTTGACCTGCTCGAGCGCGACGTCTTCTTCGCGGCCATCCGCGCGCACAATGCGCGCCGTCTTCGGGGCGAGTCCGAGCAGCATCCTGATGGCGGCGCTGGTGTGGCTGCGCGCGCGCAGTTCGAGCACCTGTCCGAGCAGCACCAGCGCAGTGATCACCGCGGCAGCCTCGAAATAGACCGCGACCGCGCCGTCCTTCATGCGCAGTGCCGGCGGAAAAATATCCGGCGCGAACGTCGCCACCACGCTGTAGATCCAGGCGATGCCGACGCCGAGCGCGATCAGCGTGAACATGTTGAGATGGCGGTTGACGAGAGACTGCGCTCCGCGCACGAAAAACGGCCAGCCGCCCCACAGCACGACCGGCGTTGCGAGCGCAAACTCGAGCCATTGCAGCACGCGTCCTGAAACAAAGCGCCCTGCCAATTCGGGCGCGAACTCCGCCCCCATCGCCATCACGAACACGGGCAGCGCGAGCGCGGTGCTCACCCAGAACCGCCGCGTCATGTCGGTGAGTTCAGCGTTGTCTTCTTCGACGGCGGCAACCCGCGGCTCGAGCGCCATGCCGCACTTGGGGCAATCGCCGGGCTCATTGCGCACGATTTCCGGGTGCATCGGGCACACATATTCCGTGCGGGTGGGCGCGACCGCGGCCGTCTCTGGCTCGAGCGCCATGCCGCACTTCGGGCACGAACCCGGTCCGGGTTGCCGCACCTCCGGATGCATGGGGCAGGTATACGTCGCGGCGGCAGGTTTTTCCGCTGACGAGGGTGGCGCTGGTTTCAGGTAACGATCGGGATCGCTGCTGAACTTGGTGCGGCAGCCGGCACAGCAAAAATAATATGTCGTGCCCTGGTGCTCGTGTTGGTGCTTCGACTGCGCCGTCACATTCATTCCGCACACCGGGTCTTTCAGCGCGCCTGCTTCCGGTTTCTTCCCGGCGTCACTGTGGCAGCATCCGGCATGCGCGTGCGCGTCCGGTGGGGATTTATGAGTATGTTCGTGCATGATTTTCTCCGCGGTCATATCGATTCGACTAGAAGGGTAAACTCCGTACCCCACCCCTGAGTCAAGGACTTCCTTTATGCCTGCATCCTCTCCTGCGCTCACCATCGGGCGCCTGGCACGGGCGGCCGGGGTCGGTATTGAGACCGTCCGCTATTACCAGCAGCGCGAATTGCTGCCGATTCCAGCCGCACGTGGCACGTTCCGTCACTACCCTCCCGAACTGGTCGAGCGCATCCGGTTCGTCAAGCGTGCGCAGGATCTCGGGTTCTCGCTGGATGAAATCGCCAGCCTGCTGCGTCTTCATGATGGATCGGATCGCGCTTCGATCCGCAACATCGCGAACGCCCGCCTTGCGCAGATCGGGGCCAAGCTCGCGGACTTGCGCCGAATGGAACGCGCGCTTAGGCATCTGGTCGCTGAATGCGAGCACACGAAAGCCAATCTGCCTTGCCCGATCATTGAAACGCTCGCGTATGGTGCGAACATGAGGCCTCTCAGTTAACCGATCGGCAGCGTTCTTGCTCCCGGGCTTGTTCCAGTATTCAAAAATACCACCTGGCGCGATATGCGATATTGAAAGCGCGCCGTTGCCGCCCCGCTGCTGCCGGGACGGCGTACGGTAACGACAATCTCGTAGGGGCCCCGAGCAGGCATCGCAAAATAATTGCCGTAGCTCGCGGCGCCGCCGAACGACATCGCAGCGAGATTTTGATGCTGGGTCGCCATGCCGATTTGGGTAACGCTGCCTGCAACCACGGCATCGGTTATCCGCGCATGGGTCTTCGCATCGAAGATGGAAACAATCAAATGGTGCACGCCTTTGCCGCGCGGGACTCCGCCATGCATGGTTTGTTCCTCATGCTCGGGCGGATGGCCGCGCAGGATCTCGGCGGGAACTATCCCGAAAAATAGCTCAATGCCATCCAGCCGGAGCGGCTGCTCGGGATTGACGCCCGCAGCGCGTGCCACGCCAAAAGCGAGGCCGAGCAGGACGACCGCGAAGCCCACCTTTCTGGCGCCGATCTCGAAAACCCGGCGCAAGCCAGCCCGCGGCACAGTGCTTTCACGCGACGTAATCATATATTCCCACCCATACAAGACTAAAATTTCTCGTCGCTCCCGCGCAGGTCGCGTTGCGCACTCAAGCCCGGATATTCTTTCAACGATGCGAGCGCAACGCCTTCCAGGCAAAGAACAGAAACGGGATCAGAAATGCAACTACCGTCAGGTAAATGTTCCTGGTCAATACCGCGCCGGCAGCGGTGCCCGACAGCAAAAAAACCCATATCGGAATGCAGCACGGACAGGTGATGAAGGTGAGGGTCGCCCATATTCTGTACGGGAGGTTCCTCGCCTCCTTCGCGTTCGCGTGTTTGAGCGGCGTCGTGGGCCCCGTCTTTCTCGAATAACCGGCGGGAGCGGCGGCGAATTTGGCACCGCAGGGCGCCGAGCAAAAGTAATAAGTCGTCCCATTGTGGACGCTTGTAGTTGCCGCAAATTGTTCGTCCACGGTCATGCCGCAAACCGGATCGATTGCCATGAACACGCTCCTCGGTAAAAAGCATGGTGGTCATCTGGTATGGTCTGCATTCCGGAATTTATCAATGCGGCGCGCGCGTTCCGGTCCCCAAAATACCGCACTTTGCGACAGCCAAACCGGCGTCATCGCACCACCTCCAATTTGGCTTGAATTCCGATCGGCGGCAGGGGTGCGGCAGCAGCAGCCCCGGCGTCGGGCATCACTTCCAGCTTCCGCACCCGCAGAGTCAGACCTTCCACTTCAATCACTTTCACCCGATCTCCTTCATGCAAGCGGGCGGGACACTCGGCGCGCCAGATCTCGCTGCGCGCGCGCACGAACAGATCCGAACCGCGGCTCGCAGTCACCTCACCGACTTCGCCCAGCATCCCCTGCGGGCCAGTCTGCACCGGTCGCCTCATCGCCTGGATTGCGTACCAATAGATGGCAGCGGACACGGCCACTACCAAGCCGTAAACAGACAAAGCCGGCGCCAACGGCAGGATCCAGAACACGGGCAGGGTCAGCAGCGGCAGTAGAAGGAGAAAATGACACATGGGCGTATCTGCCTAGCCGCCAAGATCGCGCTTCTTCTGCTCGAACTCGTCTTTGCCGATTTCGCCCTTGGCGTAGCGTTCTTTCAGGATGTCCAGCGCGCTGTTCTGCGCGCCGCCTTGCCCCGCGGAGGGCTTGAGCAAATAAAAGACGACCCACACCACCAGGCCGATCGGCAACAGCCACCACAACAGCATCGTCAAACCGCCGCCGAACATCATTCCACCTTGATCAAATCCGTACATGATGCTTTCCTTTCTGGACCGGTTGTTGTCATTGCCAAAACCGAACCCCGCTCACCGTGCACGGTGGAGCAGTTCATTTTGTAGCAGGCGCCGCGGGCTCGTTCATATGCTGGTCCATCCGTTGGCGCAGCTTGCCCATCCGACCGCGCAAGCTGTCGAACTCCTTGCGCGACTGCGCGTCGCTCATCGCCGGCCGGTCTGCGAAACCCGCCATTCTGCTCAGCATGGATGACATCTCCTTCATGCTCTTCGCGAGCTGCTTGTGTTTGGCAGGCGTCATATCGGCCTTGGCCATCTGCTCTCTCATGCGCGTCATGTCCTGCGACATGTCCTGCATGATGTCGGACATTTCCCGATAGCGCGCCATGTCTTGCGTTTTTTCGTAGCCCGGCCCGCTCTGGGCAGCCAGCGGCTGCGTCGTTGCGAGGCCAGCGGTCAGGGCGGCGACGGCAATTGCACTAAAGACTGTGGGTTTCATCAAGGTCTCCTCGGTTGGTTAGGAGAAAACAGGGAAACGAGCACGTTATACAGCGGCACGAACACGAGCCCGATGTAGATGCCGTAAAGAAACGACTCGACCAGCCCGAGCAGGAAGCTCGGCCACGTGAGCCAGGTGAAGCCCGGCAACAGTTTCAGCCACGCTTCATACATGCGCTGATCGAACGCGAGGTCGTAGGCCACGCAAATCATGTACGATACGGCCAGAAACGAGCCCGTCGCCAAGCCGACAACGCGCCAATCGAGCTTACCCATGATGATGTCCTCCGTGCTGATGTCCGCCCTGATTGGAAGCGCCGGCATATTTGTCCGGCGCCTGCTCGAACTTGTCGCGGCAGGAAGTCGAGCAGAAATAATAAGTGCTGCCGCCGCGCACCGCGGCGGCAGCGGCGTTCTTCGGGTCAACGGTCATGCCGCAGACCGGGTCTTTGACGTCACCACCCGCTGTTGCACCACCGTGCCCGCCGTGGCTGTGGCCGCCCATCATGTGCGCGCCGCAACCGTGGCGCATCATGAGGTAGAAAAGTCCGCCCCACACGATGAGCCAAGTGAGGCTTTTGAGGCTTTCCGCATCCATATGTGGTCTCCTTTGCGTCGTTCTATGCGAGTCTCGCGCGCTCCTCCCCGCCTTATCGCGGAGGGTTGGTTTGCGCCTGCCGTTCGTCCTTGATCACGTCTTGAGGCTGTCGCAAACCCGCTGCAACAATTCCTTTACTTCCTTGCCAAGCGCGTGCACCTCCGGTTTATCCACCAGTTTCAACACCGCTTCGGGATCCATGAACGCAACGGTTATGGTTCCATCGGCTTCTTCGCGCACCACTACGTTGCACGGCAACAGCAACCCGATATCGGGATCGGCTTCAATCGCGCGATGGGCGAGCGGGGGATTGCACGCACCGAGGATGCGATACGGCCGCTGCTCGATATTGAGCTTGGCTTTAAGCGTGGCCTTGACGTCGATGTCGGTGAGCACGCCGAAGCCCTCTTTTTTCAATGCCTCGGTGACTTTCGCGACCGCGGCGTCGAACGGTACCTTGAGTTGAGTGCTGAAACCATACATGCGTAGACTCCTTTCAGTGGGTGTAACTGCAAATCGGGCGCCGCGAATTCATTTAAGTTTCCAGCGGAATGATCGCAGCGCGGCTTCCCCGCTGCGCTTGACCTGCAACTCGATCGATGCCGGCATGGGGGAGACCGCTTGGAACTGCAGGACCCCTTTGCGATGGCGGCCGCCCGGCGGATCACCCTGCCATTTGACTGCCGCATGGGACGTGCGGCCATCGGATACCAGAACGGCCGTTTTTTCGAGGTCGTCCGTCAGCGCCTGACTGTGGGTATCGAAGACCACATCGAACTCCCACGCGTCCGCCGTGAAGTTGCGCGGCGTGACTTTTACGGTGACCCCCGCCTCGCTGCTCGATTGAGCGGGCAAGGCGGCAGCCGCCATTGCGCCGCTCGCGGTAAACACTGTGACGGCGATTGATAACAGCCAGATACTTAAGCGGGTACGCATAGTGCATGCTCCTTGGTAGCTTTCATAAGCCGGTTGCCGATGAAGGCGATGCCGGCGAGATTGAATGCGATGCCGACCCAGAAGAACTCGACCTGATACTGGGTCGCGAAAGTCACCAGTCCGGTTGCGCCCAGCACCGGCGCGATATTGACCAGATAGTGGGCGCAGCACGAAATCATCGCTACTGTGGAGGTGGTGCCGGACGCAGCCACGACCGTGCGCGAGTCCCCGGCGGATTGATGAAGGAGGTTCCGGAGCCGGGTAAAGAGCGCGACCTGCAGCCCGAACCCCACCGCGAGCGGGACGATGTAGTACCAGAACTCGACAAACTGGCCGACCGTAAATGTCCAGCCGGAGACCAGGGTAAGGATGGCGAAATAAATCGCCAGCAGCAGTCCAAATGCCAACAACCCGAAGCTGGCTGGCCTGAGTGCGTTGGTGGTCATCGCGAATTGTTCCTTTGCTTTTTAGTCGGATAGCGCCTGCGGCGCGGCGGCGAGCGAAAGGTCGAACATCTGATGCCGCAGGTCCGACATCTTCCGGTAGCTCTTGCTCAACGCAGCGTCATCGCGTTTGTCCGAGTAAAACTGCTCGTTCATCTGCGCTTGCTCATCCTGCATCTTGCCCATCAGTTCCCAATGCTTGCGGCGTACGTCGTCCTGGATCTTGGCAACCTTGCTGCGTTGCTCCGCAGTGAGTTTCAGATCGGATACCTGATCGTAGCCGCCCATCATGCCGGGACCCATGCCGTAAGAGCCCGGGCCTTACCCGCCCTGCGGCGGATCGGCCAGTGCGGGCGCTCCCATGATCGTTGCGCCTATCAATGCGGCGGCGCTCAAGGTCTTGCGAAGGTTCATGTGTTTCATCGCTAAACTCCTTTAAAACTTTGCACAAAGATTT
>JAYWDM010000226.1:0-5780 GCA_043779885.1 Betaproteobacteria bacterium
ATGACGGCAAACAGCCAGTAAAGCACGGTAGGTTTCCACTTGATGAAGGTTTCGTCGTGCAGCAGCAGGGTGGCTCCGCCGAAGACGACGATCACGCCGAGGCTCACCCACAGCATGGTGTCGACTTTGCCGTGGCGGAACCATACCCAGCCGATTTGCAGAAAGGTCGCGCCGATGGCGACCGCGGTGGCGGCATAAATGCCGAGTAACTTGAACGCGGCGAAAAACAGAATGACGGGGAAGAGGTCGAATAGAAATTTCATATGGCGCTGATTATCGGGCGAAGACGCCGTGTTGTCCATGCGGCGATAGGCGGGCGCTGCGGGCGGCGATCATTCCTTGTCGAATTTGAGCGACGCGGAATTGATGCAATAGCGCAGCCCGGTCGGCTGCGGGCCGTCTTCGAATACGTGGCCGAGATGCGCGTCACAGCGGCTGCACAGCGCTTCCGTGCGGCGCATGAACAGGCTGATGTCTTCCGAGGTGGCGACCCCGCCGGCCGCCGCGGGCCGCCAGAAGCTCGGCCAGCCGGTGCCCGATTCGAATTTATGCTCGGAGCGGAATAATTCAGCGTCACAGCACACGCAGCGGTAGACGCCTGGTGCATGGTTGTCCCAGTACGCACCGGAAAACGGGTGTTCCGTGCCTTTCCTGCGCGCAACGTCAAACTGTTCACGGGTCAGCAGCTGTTTCCATTCCGGGTCGGACTTTACTATTTTGTCTGACATGGTGTGCCTTTTGCGGTGATTCGTGATCGAATTCGCCGTCGCACGTGGGCAAATTTATCCAACTTGCGTCGTCGAGCCCGATTTTACACGCGGTGCACCCCATGGAAAAGCGGGTTACCGCAGACCGCCGGCGCGGACTAAAGCGCGCTTGCGACAGTCAGACGCAAATCGCCTTTTTCGACATGCACCCGTCCCGCACGCGGGCGTTTGGCCAGTTCTTTGAGCAGCCGCACCAGCGGCTTGTCGAAGTAATAGCCGGTTTGCAGGGGGCCTGCCGCCAGCATGTCATCGACCTGCGATCCGGCATAGAGATGGCGCAGGAGACGTTCCTCGTCGGCGAGGTTGGGATATTTCCTGCGCAGGCCCGGCACCGCGGGCGCGAGCGGCTGCGGCTTGAGCGCGATCCGCGGCGAACCATTCGCGATGATGCGGTCGAGAACGTTCGGCTCCACCGGCGCCAGTGTTTTGCCGTAGTAGCCCAGCGCGTATTTCTTGACCTCGTCGGGCACGGTCCGGTAACGCTCGCCCTGCATCACGTTGAGCACGGCCTGGGTGCCCACCAGTTGGGAGAAGGGCGTCACCATTGCCGGCCAGCCAAGTTCGGTGAACACGCGCGCGGTCTCCGCGAGTACCGCGTCGAACTTGTGCAGGAGCCCAGCCTGCTGCAACTGAAACTTCATGTTGGTGAGCATGCCGCCCGGCAACTGGTGCTCGTAATGGAACTGGTCGTATTCCATCGGCACGCCGATCGGCAGATTTTCCTGCTGCGCAACGGCGCGGAAATGCGCGCCGACCTCATCAACGAGGGCATCGTCGATGTCAATCGCGTAGCCCATGCTGCGCAGATTGCGCACCACGGTTTGGGTGGCGGGCTGGGCAGGACCGTTGGCGAGCGGTGCAATGGAGGTCTGGATTTGCGTGACACCCAGTTTCACGCCTTCGAGGTAAACCAGCGGCGCGAGTCCGGTCATGCAATGGCTGTGCAGTTCGAGCGGCACTTTGCCCGTGACTTTGAGCATGGCGGGCACCAGCGTGCGGATGCGATCGGGCGTCAGGAGGCCGCCGGGATCCTTGATCATCATCACGTCGATATCGGCGCGTTCGATCAGCTCGCGCGTCTTGCCCGCGAAAAACGCGTCCGTATGCACGGGACTCTGGCAGAACACGATGGAACCGACGGACTCCATGCCGAGTTCCTTGACCTTGCGCAGGATGCCGACGATGTTGTCGAGATCCGACAGAGCGTCGATCGCGCGCACGCGGCGGATGCCGTTTTTCGCGAGGCATTCGAGCCACAGGTAATTGACGTCATCGGATTGCACGTCGAACGAGAGCAGGCTCTTGCTGCGCATGGCCGACTGCATTTTGGTGCGCGTGACGCGCTCACGCATCAGGCGCAGCCGCTGCCATGGATCTTCCTTCAGGTAGCGCACGCAGACGTCGAACTGGATCGCGCTCATCAGGTCGATGGCTTCGAAGCCGGCGCGGTCCATGCTCTGCGCGACCGGCAGCATCATGGCGGTCGTCATGCGCGTGGCCCACAGGCACTGGTGGGCGTCGCGCAGCGTGGTGTCGATGACCTTGATTTCGCGCATGTTCTGGCCTAATCCGGGCGGATGACGACGAGCACCTGGTCCTGTTCCACCAGCGCCTCATTGGCGGCCGGAATTGCAGTGATCGTGCCGGCGACGCCGGCTCTGAGCGTGCTGAATAGTTTCATGACCTCGAACACGCCGACGGTGTCGTCCGGCCCGACGTGATTACCGATCTCGGCATGCGGTGGTGCGCCGGGCGATGACGCGCGATAGAACGTGCCCATGGTTGGCGCCCGTATGGCGACGTGTCCCGGCGCAATGCCGGTCGCCGCGACGGCAACCGGCGGGGACGGCGACGCCGGCTGCGCGCGCGACTCCACTGCGTGCATAACTCGCTGAACCGGCGACTCCGGCGCGGTGGCACCGGAGCGGCTTACGTGCAATTTCAGGTCGCCGATTTCAAGATGGACGTCGCGGTCGCTCATCTCGTCGATGATCCTGAGAATTTTCTGCACGTCGTCGTGGGTGAGGTCTGCCACGTTCAGCACCGCTGCGCGCCGGGCATCACAGCACCTTGCCCGGATTCATCAGATTATGCGGATCGAGCGCTTTTTTCACGATGCGCATGAGGTCGAGCTCGGTGGCGGTCTTGTAATGCGCGAGTTCATCGCGCTTGGCCTGTCCGATGCCGTGCTCCGCGCTGATGCTGCCGCTGAACTCCTGCACGATGTCGTGCACGATGCGGTTGACGTCGGTCATGGCGCGCGCGGCCGCGTCGCCGCGCTCGCGTCCGGGTATGAAGGCGTTGAAATGCAGATTGCCGTCACCGAGATGGCCGAAGCAGATGATGCGCACAGTAGGAAATGCCGTCTCCAGCGCGGCACTGGCGGTCGCGATGAACTGGGGAATCCGGCTCACCGCCACCGCGATGTCGTGACGGTAGACGAGTCCCTCGACTTTGGCGGCGTCGGGTATCGATTCGCGCATTCGCCACAACGCTTTTCCCTGCGCGTCGTTTTCAGCGATGACCACATCGCCGATCAACCCGCGTTCGAGGCCCGCCGCAAGCGCCTGTTCGACGGTTTCGCGCAGCGCGCCGCCGGCGCGCGCCGCGGTCAGTTCGGTGAGCACGTACCACGGGTGGGGGGCGGACAGGGGGTCGCGCGTGCCGGGAATCCGCCGCAGCACCATCTCGACGCAATTGCGCGAGATCAGTTCGAACGCGCTTACGCCGTCGCCGCCATGCTCGCGCAGCAGCGCCAGCAGTTCGACCGCCTGCGCGGGATCCGTGATTCCGGCGAAAGCGGTGACGCTGCCGAGCGGCCGCGGAAAAAGTTTCAGCACGGCCTGCGTGATTATGCCGAGCGTGCCTTCGGCGCCGATGAACAGGTGCTTCAGGTCGTACCCGGTGTTGTCCTTGCGCAGGCCGCGCAGCCCGTTCCATACGCGCCCGTCGGGCAGGACCGCTTCCAGACCGAGCACGAGATCGCGCGTATTGCCATAACGCAGCACATTGATGCCGCCGGCATTGGTCGAGAGATTGCCGCCGATCAGGCAGCTGCCTTCGCCGCCGAGGCTTAACGGAAACAGGCGGTCGGCATCGGCGGCCGCCTGCTGGATGTTGGCCAGTATGACACCCGCCTCCACGGTCATCGTGTTGTTGAGCGCGTCGACTTCGATGATCCTGTTCATGCGTCCAAGGGCGATGACGATCGCATTGCCCCGCGCATCCGGGGTGGCGGCACCGCACATGCCGGTGTTGCCTCCCTGCGGCACGACAGGCGAGTGCGTTGCGGCGCACAAGCGCACCACCGCGGCGACTTCGGCGGTGGTGGCGGGCCGCACGACCGCCGCGGCCCGGCCCTGATAGAGGGCGCGCCAATCGGTGAGGTAGGGCGCCATCTCGGCGGCGTCGGTGACAAGACCCCGTGCGCCGACAATGGCGTCGAGTCCCGCGAGCAGATCAGGACCGGCTTCGGGCTGCGCTTTCATCCGCGGTGACCGCCGGCGCGGTCGGCGTCAACTGCCCGGCACATTATGTATCTCCGGAAAGAACAGGTCTTTCCACGTCGCGGGTTTCTTCTTGATCGAGCCGACTTTGTGCATGAAATCGGAGTACTTGGTCGTGTTGTTCGGCACCAGGGTGTAATTCACCTGCGGGCTCGACACGATCTTGTAGAGCCAGTCGACGGTGAGATTGGACTTGGTCTGCTCGATCCACATCTGCGCGGCGGCGCGCTTGTCCTTGTTGAGGAACACGGTGGCTTCCTCGAGCGCGGCGAGCACGGCCTTGTACGTTTTGGGATTGGCATCGCGAAATTTGGCGCTGGTCCAGATCACGGTGAACGTGTGCGCGCCGCCCATTACGTCGAACGAATTGAGTATGGTGTGGATGCCGGGCTTTTCGAGCTGCTGGAACTGAAACGGCGGCACGCTGAATACGTTGTTGATCTCGCTCGCGCCGGCCAGCAGCGCGATGGTCGAGTCGGGCGGTGACATCGACACGGTGAGATTGTCGAATTTGCTGAAATTCACGTCGCCGAAGAGTTGCGCGGCAGCCATCTGCAGCGTTACCGCCTGCACCGAGGTTTTGATGCTCGGCACGGCGACGCGGTCTTTTTCGGTGAAATCGCGGATCGATTTGATGTGCGGGCTGCGCGAATTGAGCAGGAACGGCTGCGAGCTTAAAGCGGACACGCCGCGCACCTCCTGCGGTGTGCCGAGGGTCTTTTCCCACAGGGTGATAAGGCCGGGGACGCCGCCGGAAACGTAATCGACTTTGCCCGCGAGCAGCGCGTCGTTCATGAAGTTGGGGCCGTTGAAACGGTCCCAGAACACTTTGATCTCGCCGAGGCCGGCGGCCCTGGCGTGCTTTTCGATCAGTTGGTTGCGCTCCATGATCGCAAACTGCATGTAGCCCATGCTGAACTGCTGGGCGAGCCGGACTTCGGAGACTTCGGCGCCGGCGCCGCGGCAGGCGATGCTCAGCAGGGTGAAGGCGAAAACTGTCGTCAGGCGGACTCGTGACATCTGATTTCTCCTCGGGTGGCGCCGCGACGGACAGCGCAGCACAGCAAGGGCCGAGTATAGCAACGGCGATTTGCGCGCAGCAAGGCCGCGTTGCAGTGCGGCTGAAAAAAAAGGCCGCGGCTTCGTGGGCCGTGGCCTGGCGGGTCAGCGCAGCCCGTTATTGAATGCTTCGAAACCGGAAAATATTCCGGTTTCGCTCGACGCTCCCCTCGCCCTCTGGGAGAGGGGTTGGGGGTGAGGGATCGAGCGACGTAACGAAGTTATCCAAAGCTCGATAAGGCGCGCGTTCGATCCTGTTACGCGAGCAGCTCCCTCAGGACATAGGGAAGGATGCCGCCGTGCGTGTAGTAATCCACTTCGATCGGCGTGTCGATGCGCAGCTTGAGCGCAACCTGTTCGGTTTTGCCGTCCTTGCGATGGATCGTCATCGTCACGTCCTGCATCGGCGTGATGCCTTTTTCGATGCCGGTGATGTCGATGGTTTCCG
>JAYWDM010000227.1:0-5771 GCA_043779885.1 Betaproteobacteria bacterium
TTTTGGCCTTCGCCTGTTCAGGGTAAAGGCCGCTGCCCGGTTAACGGGCGCGGTAATGTTCAACTCTTGACTCAGGAGTATCGACATGCCGCAATCCAAAATACGCCGCTACCTCAAGCACGGCACGCTGCCCCAGCTAAGCGTGTTCGAAGCCGTCGCCCGGCTCGGCAGCTTCACCCGCGCCGCCGAGGAATTGTATATGGCGCAGCCGACCGTCTCGGTGCAGATCAAGAAGCTCGGCGAATCGATCGGACTGCCGCTGTTCGATCAGGTCGGACGAAAAATTCACCTGACTGACGCCGGGCGCATGCTCTACGCCGCCTGCGGGGAGCTATTCGCCACGCTGAGCCGCGTCGAAGACAGTTTCGCGGACCTGCGCGGACTGAACGCGGGCCGCCTGCGGCTGGCGGTCAGCACCACCGGCAAGTATTTCGCGCCGCGCATGCTCGCGGCGTACGTGCAAAAACATCCGGGCATCGAGGTGGCGCTGCAGATACACAACCGCCAGACGCTGATTGAGCGCCTGCTCGGCAACGTCGACGACCTGTACATCTTCGCCAATCCGCCGCAGGACATCGACGTGGTGAAACAGATGATCCTGCCGAATCCGCTGGCCGTATTCGCGCGCGCGGACCATCCGCTCGCAAAACACAAAAACATTACGATCGAGCGCCTCGCGCAGGAGCCGTTCCTGATCCGCGAACCCGGGTCCGGCACGCGCATCGTGGCGCAGGAGATCTTCGAGAAACACGGCTTGCAGCCGAAGGTGCGCATGGAGCTGTCGAACAATGAAGCCATCAAGCAGGCCATCCTCGCCGGGCTCGGCGTTTCGATCATGTCACGCTACACACTGGGCCTTGATATCGAACAAAAGCAGCTCGTCACCCTCGATGTCGTGGGATTTCCGATCGAGCGTCACTGGTATTTCGTTTACCCGGTCGGCAAGAATTTGTCGCTGGCGGCGCAAGCCTTCATGGATTTTACCCGCCGTCACGCGAAGCAACTCGTGCTCGAACATCTGGCCGTAACCGGCAACTGACCACACCCGGCCTGCGACCCCGGACGACGTCAAGCGTCTTGCCCGCGACTTCGATAAAGCGGGCGTGGAGTGCGCGATCACCGGCACCTCTCGGGCGCAGGGCGTACCATGCAAGCCCGGACGGAGCGCGTTACATTTCCGGGTTTGCTCCCCCGCAACGATCTTTCCCCCGGAGTTCATTTCATTCTTCCAGGCTAAGCGTCCTGCGGCTTCATGATGGCACAGAGGAATACCTGGGCTACAATATACGGGCTCGACACGCGCATCGGCGAGACCCCAGGAGCACCCCATGGATACCAGCACCCCTCCAGTCAACGACGCAGTAATACTGCGCAGCGACAGCGGTGGCGTAACGACGCTCACCCTGAACCGGCCCAAACAATTCAATGCGCTGTCGATGGACATGCTGGACGCGCTGCAGGCCGGGCTCGACGACATCGCCGGCGACCCGTCGGTTCGCGTGGTCGTAATCGCCGCCAGCGGCAAGGCCTTCTGCCCGGGACACGATCTGAAGGAGATGCTCGCGAACCGCACCCAGGAATTCGTCGGTTCGCTGTTCGACAAATGCTGCGGGGTAATGCTGAGCATCACGCGTATTCCGCAGCCGGTGATCGCGCGCGTGCACGGCATCGCCACCGCCGCCGGCTGCCAGCTCACCGCCAGCTGCGATCTCGCCGTCGCGTCTACCGACGCAAAGTTCGCGACTTCGGGCGTCAATTTCGGGCTGTTCTGCACGACACCCGGCGTTGCCGTATCGCGCAACGTTTCGCGCAAGCAGGCGCTGGAAATGCTGATGACCGGCGAATTCATCGATGCCGCCACCGCCCTGCAATGGGGCCTCGTCAACCGCGTCGTGCCGCCGGATCAACTTGACGCCGCTGTCAAGGAACTCGCCGACCTGCTGTTGTCTAAACCATCTGCCGTGCTCGCCGCCGGCAAGCAATTTTTCTACCGCCAGCTCGAAATGGACATGGAACCCGCTTACAAGCTCGCAAGCCAGGTGATCACCGACAACATGCTCGGTGCGGACGCGCTCGAAGGCGTCGGTGCCTTTGTCGGGAAACGCGCGCCGCAATGGAAGAACCGGTGATGGGTGAAGGGTGAAGGGTGAAGGGTGAAGGGTGAAGGGTGAAGGGTGAAGGGTGAAGGGTGAAGGGTCAGACACGTTACCTGCTCGCGGTTCCAAAATTATGAGACTTCTCGGATACATTCTCGCTGTCGTCCCGATCGTCGCCGCTGCCGGCGGCTCCAACTACGGTATCGTTCCCGGCGCGCATCCTGAACTCGCGGGCAAAGTCACCGAATGGCCGGTGCCGACGCCGCGCTTCGCACGTGACCCGGCGCCCGGTCCCGACGGCAACATCTACGTTTCGGTGATGAGCGGGAACAAGGTCGCGCGCTTCGACACCAAAACCCATGCGTTCATTGAATGGGAAATGCCGCCGGGACATCGTCCGCACGGCCTGCTCGTCGACAGGCGGGGCATGGTGTGGACCACCGGCAACGGCAATGGCACGATCGGCCGCCTCGATCCCGCGACCGGCAAGGTGACGGAATTCAAGACTTCGTCCACCCGCACCGGCCCGCACACACTCGTCATCACCAACGACGGCGCCACCATCTGGTTCACCATGCAGAGTACGAGCAAAATCGGTGCACTCGATACCAAATCAGGGACGATCAGGGAATGGCAGACTTCCGGCGGGCCCTACGGCCTCGCGCTCGATAAGGCAGGCAACGTATGGTTCTGCCGCATGGGCGACGACAAGCTGGGCCGGCTCGACCCGAAAACCGGACTATTGAGTGAACTCGACACGGGCCGCGGATCGATGCCGCGCCGCATTGCGATGGCGCCGGATGGCATGCTATGGGTCGCCTTGTACGGCAACGGCAAACTCGCCAAAGTAGACCCGGCCGCCCCCAAAGTGGTGAAGGAATATCAACTGCCGGCAGGCAATGCGGGGCCCTACGCGGTCGCCGTCGACGGCGGCGGTTTGGTCTGGGTGAACGAAATCAACACCGACACCGTGGTGCGCTTGAATCCCGCCAACGATGACATGCGGGTAATCAAGCTGCCGTCCAGCAACGTCGGTATACGCAAGATGATCGTCGACGCCGGCGGCAGGCTCTGGTACATGGGCAGTCACAATGGCCGCCTGGGGGTAGTCGAGTGACGAATCACCTGCGGGTCGAAACCGCATGACTCGCTGTGGACGATTCAGTTGTGCTGTCGTATTGATTGCGTGCACTGCGACCAGCCTTGCACAGACAATGATGCTGCCGCCTGCCTGCGCCGGGATGACGGGCGAGCAACTCGACCGCTGTGTCCGCGACATTACGCTTCCGCAAATGACGACCCGCCTGGAACCCAGCGACGCCAAACCCGATCCGGCGCAGTTGGTCAATTGCCTGAAGACCGTGCGCGCCGACGAGGATTTTTGCATCGCGCGCAACGAAATCGTGCTCGAATGCCGGAATCAGACGAAGTACCCGGATTTCGAACAATGCGCGAGTCCGCTGGCGATGGCGCAACCCAGGCCGCCAGTAGCCGATTGCTCGCGAGCGGCCCCGGCGCGGCGCGACGAATGCGCGCTGCGCAACAAGGTTTTCGGCGCGTGCACCGGCGATCCGTTGCGCTACTTCATCTGCCTCGGCGCGAAAATGAACGCGAAGTAATGCACGGTCGTGCGCCTTACGCAGAGCTTCCCGGGTTCTTGTCGAGCACCAGCATCAATTGGTTCAGGCGCTTGACGAACCCCGCCGGATCATCGAGCTGGCCGCCTTCGGACAGCAGCGCCTGATCGAACAGCACGTGGCTCCAGTCGTCGAAGCGCTGGGCGTCGGCCTCGTACTTGAGCCGTTGCACGAGCGGATGGCGCGGGTTGATTTCCAGAATCGGTTTTGACGCCGGGACTTTCTGCCCCGCCGCTTTCAGCAGGCGCTCGAGGTTGGCGCCGAGTTCGTGCTGGTCGGCGACCAGACACGCGGGGGAATCCGTCAGGCGCAGCGTCACGCGCACCTGTTTCACGCGCTCACCGAGGGATTTCTGGATTTTCTCGACAAAATCCTTGTGCTCGCCGGATTCCTTTTCCTGCTCCTTTTTCTCGGCTTCGTCTTCCAGCTTGCCGAGATCCAGCTCACCCTTGGCGACCGACTGCAACGGCTTGCCGTCGAATTCGTGCAGATTGCCGACCATCCATTCGTCGACGCGTTCCGCCAGCAGCAGCACCTCGATGCCTTTCTTGCGAAACACTTCTAGATGCGGACTGTTCTTCGCGGCGGCAAACGTGTCGGCAGTGACGTAATAGAGGCTGTCCTGGCCCGGCTTCATGCGCGCCACGTAATCGGCGAACGACACGTCCTGCGTCTCGCTGTCGGCGTGCGTGGAGGCAAAGCGCAAGAGCTTCGCGATGCGCTCCCGATTGGCGTGGTCCTCGCCGACCCCTTCCTTGAATACGCGCCCGAATTCTTTCCAGAAGGTCGCAAACTTCTCTTTCTGATTCTCCGCCAGATCCTCGAGCATGCCGAGCACGCGCCGCACCGAGCCGCCGCGGATCGCCTCGATGTCCTTCGACTGCTGCAGGATTTCGCGTGAAACATTCAGCGGCAGGTCGGAGGAATCGATCACGCCGCGCACAAACCGCAGGTAGTTCGGCATCAGCTGCTCGGCGTCATCCATGATGAAAACGCGCCGCACGTAGAGCTTGATGCCGCGCCGGTGCTCGCGGTCCCACAAATCGAACGGCGCCTTGGCCGGGATATACAGGAGCTGCGTGTACTCCTTGTTGCCTTCCACCCGGGCGTGCGCGTGGCACAACGGCGCTTCCATGTCGTGCGCCACGTGTTTGTAGAATTCGTCGTATTGCGCCTGTGTAATCTCGGCTTTCGGACGCGCCCACAGCGCGCTGGCCTGGTTGATAGTCTCGTCTTCATCGGTCAGGCAGTATTCGCTCTTGTCCTTGTCCCATTCCTCCTTCTTCGTCACGATCGGCAGCACGATATGGTCGGAGTATTTTCGGATGATGGTGCGCAGGCGCAGTCCCCCGAGCATATCGTCCTCGCCTTCACGCAGGTGCAGCGTCACCTCGGTGCCGCGCGCCGTCCGCTCCACCGGTTCGAGCGTGAATTCGCCGCCGCCATCGGACTCCCAGCGCACGCCCGCGTCGGCGGGCAGCCCGGCGCGGCGCGTCGTCAGCGTCACCTTGTCCGCAATGATGAAAGACGAATAGAAGCCCACGCCGAATTGCCCGATCAGGTTCGCGTCCTTCGCCTGCTCGCCGGTCAGGCTCTTGAAAAACTCGCGCGTGCCGGAACGCGCGATCGTGCCGATGTTGGCGATGACTTCCTCGCGCGACATGCCGATGCCGTTGTCAAGGATGGTGATGGTGCGCGCCGCCTTGTCGAAGCGCACGCGTATCCTCAGTTCGGGGTCGGCTTCGAACAGGTCCTTGTTCGTCAGCGCCTCGAAACGCAGCTTGTCGCAGGCGTCCGACGCATTGGAAATGAGTTCGCGCAGGAAAATCTCCTTGTTGCTGTACAAGGAGTGAATCATGAGATCCAGCAGTTGCTTTACTTCGGCCTGGAAACCGAGCGTTTCCTTTATTGCAGTCGACATTGTTAAAACTCCCTTCGAATCAAACTTTACCGATATTGGGCCGGCCCGCCCGGATTTCAAGCCCGGCAGGTGACGCGACTGTGGCAATTCGCAGGCCCCGACTGTAACATTGCGGCT
>JAYWDM010000228.1:0-5760 GCA_043779885.1 Betaproteobacteria bacterium
GTCGTCAATTTCCTCGTTCGTGAGTTGCGGGCGCTGTTGCGGGCGGCGCTGATAGGGGGGGGTGTCGACGTCGACATTGGCATGATACTGGGCCGGCAGATCGTTAAATTTTTTGCCCCCGGGAAACCACCGCGCCGGATCGGTATCGCGCGTGGCGTAGAACGCTACTGCGTCGCGCAGATTGTCGAAAAAGCCGTTGTGCATGTACGGCGCGGTCAGCGTGATATTGCGCAGCGTCGGCGTTTTGAAAAGGCCGCAGGCTGCGGGGTCATGCGCCGGCGGCTCGCGGTCTTTCGCCAGCGCCACGGGCACGCGCTCGCACAACCCAAGGTCAATATGCGCCGGATCGGAATTTTTCGGAATGCGCATGCTGCGCGGCAGCCCCAGCGCGCGATAACTGAAGTCAGTGAACAGCGATTTCCGCGGATCCCGTGAAGCGACGTCGACACTATGGCAATGCGCGCAGTTGCCCTTTTGAGGCAGGGTAAAAAGACTCAAGCCGCGCTGTTCCCGTTCGGTGAACTTCGCCTGCCCGCGCATCACATAATCGAATTTCGAGGTAAACGGCTGGAATACATGCGTGCGCTCAAAGGCGGCGATCGAGGCCGCCACCGCGTCGAGCGCTGCCTCGGAATTGTCAAAAATACCAGCGCCCCACACCTTGCGAAACTCGTCGGCATTTGCACTCTTTGCGACCTTGGCGATCAGCGCCGGTGTATCGGCGTTATTCATTTCCAGCGGGTTGAAAAACGGCTGCCTGGCGTGTTCTTCGAGCGTGTCGGCACGGCCGTCCCAAAACAAACCGCCTGCCGGCACGCGTTTGCCGTCCTTTACGAGGCTGCCAAAGCGCGGCGCAGTGGCCAGGTACATCGCGGTGGGCGCGTCGCGCTTGCCGAACTGGTCGGACCGGCTACCCAGCGCTACCCCGATCATCGTGTTGTTGTTGCCGGTGAAGCCGCGTCTGGGGTCGTGGCACGAGGCGCACGCCAGGCCGGCAGGTTCCGATAGGCTGGCATCGAAAAACAGGCGCAGGCCGAGCCGCTCGCGCGGGGTCAGGGAAGTCTCATCGATGGCGGCGGCCAGCGACCGGATAAACTGCTCAGGTGACTGGCCCTGTGCCCGCGGCGAAGGCGCGAGCAGGAAGGAAAAAATGCCCGCCAAAATCGGAACTGCCAGCGCGAGTTTGGCAAAGCGACGCCGCGTGCATTGAAACATGATGGTCGATGCGCAATTTATACCCGGCACAAATTATAACCGCAGAAGATAACCCAGTGTCCACGGTGGCAAAACGCATTGCGGCGTGGATGGCGGGGTGCGCTGTGGCGCTCATCAGCGTAAGGCACTCGAACGGGTGTGCCGCTATATCGCCCGCCCCGCGATCGCCAACGTCCGCTTCGTGAATTAGCTATGTCGGTGGGTTCTGAGCCGGCATTCGCCGCTGCCGAAAGCGGTCGTTCGCCGCCGTCGAAACCAGACACTCGTCGTCCGGTAAAGCTGCACGATTACAACCCATGCTTCGTCAACCGCCGGGAATGATGCCGGGCGGCAGCGTGTAGCAGTAATCGGAAATGTCGGCGGGCTTGCACCACCACACGCGATCTTTCAGTTCATGCGCGAGGCAATGCCTCAGTGCCGCGCGCAACGGATGCAGGCGGAATGGCTGGCCGAACACATAGGGATGGATCGAGATATTGCAGACCAGCGGCTCGTGCGCGCACTGCTCGATCATCTCGTCGAACTGGTCGACGATCATGTCGCAGAATTCGCGCGCGCTGTGCTGCCGGTGGATGACCGCCGGCGAGTCGTTGATCTCGGCCGGATACGGCACGCACAACAGCGGGCCTGCGCGCGTGCGCATCCAGATCGGCTGGTCGTCGCACGGCCAGTCCATCAGGTACTGGTAGCCCGCCTCCTTCAGGAGGTCGGGCGTCGTCGCGTTTTCGTAGGTGCCGGCGCCCATCCAGCCTTTGGGCGCCTGGCCTTCGTTGCGCGTAAAAGCAGCGGTGACTTCCCCGATCACGCGCGCCTCGTCCGCCTCCCATTTGAAGTCGTGCAGGTTCTCCGCGTTGGTGCGGCCGTGCGCGACGATTTCATCATTGCGGCGGCGGATAGCGTCGAAGATCTGCGGCGCGTAGTCGTAGAGCAGGCTGTTGGTGTTGTGCGCGGCGGGCAGTTTCAGTTCGTCGAACATATCGAAAAACCGCCAGATGCCGACGCGATTGCCGTAATCGCGCCATGAATAGTTGCGCTGCGTCTGCGGCTCGCCATGCTTGGCGTTGTCGTGGCCGCGCCCCCTGCCGAACGCGAAACACTCGATGTTGGTCGTAATGCAGAAAGCCAGGCGCTTGCCGCCGGGCCAGCTGTAATCCTTGCGTTCGGTGATCGGCGAATAGTCGTAACGGTCGTGACGAGGGAGTTCGGGTGCGGTCATTTTCCAGTGTCCGGTTCAATCCACGTGCGCGCCGACTGCTTTCACGATGGCGCCGAGGGCGTCGATGTCTTTGCGCAGATGCGCCGCAAACTCGTCCGGCGTTGCGGTGACAGGGTCGGCGCCTATGGTCGCCAGCGTCTGTCTGAATTCCGCCGAATTCACGATTTTCGCGATCTCGGCGTTGAGCCGCGTCACGATCTCGCGCGGCAGTCCCGCCGGCCCGAGCACGCCGCTATAGAGCACCATTTCGTAGCCCTTGAGACCGGCTTCGCTGATGGTCGGCACGTCCGGCGCGGCGGCAACGCGTTTCGCGGTGGTCACACCGAGCGCGCGCAGTTTTCCGGCTTTGACGTTCGGCAGCGCGGGCGGCATGGTCGAGAACGAAACGGCCACTTCCCCGCCCAGCAGTGCCTGCACGGCGGGCGCGCTGCCCTTGTACGGCACGTGCACCATGTCGATGCCGGCCATCGCTTTGAGCCGTTCCATCGACAAATGCAGTATCGTGCCGTTGCCGGAGGAGGCGTAGATGATCTGGCCCGGCTTCAGTTTCGCCAGCGCGATCAGCTCTTTGAGCGACTTCGCCGGCAGCGACGGATGCACCAGCAGCATCAGCGGCGTCGTCGCCACCAATGCAACCGGCGTGAAATCCCTGAGCGAATCGTACGGCAGCTTGCGATACAGGCTCGCGTTGATGGCGTGCGTCGTAATGTCCTGCATGAACAGCGTGTAACCGTCGGGCGCGGCTTTGGCGACGATATCCGACGCGATCGTGGTGCCGGCGCCGGCGCGGTTGTCGACCGCAACCTGCTGGCCCATCCCGGTATACAGCTTCGCGCCGATGGCGCGCGCCAGCACATCCGAGATTCCGCCCGGCGGGAAGCCGAGCACGAGACGGATCGGCTTGGCAGGATACGCGGGCTGGGCGTACGCGCCGCCTGCCGCGAAAGTTGCCAGCGCCGCGCACAAACCCAATGCAGAATAAATCGGACTCACGGTTTTCTCCCGCAGTGATGAAGCCGGCGTAACCCTTGCGGGTTACCGGCCGGCCCGCGCCGAACTCGTGCCGGCCGCGTAATTACGGATGACTTTCGATGCCGCCCGTACCGGCACGCCGTCCGGGCAGCGGCATGCGCGCCATCAACGGCTCGCGGACCGGTAACGGCAGCAGCACGGTGGACCCGGTAGTCTTGCGCGACTCGAGATCGCGATGCGCCTGCGCCGCTTCCTTGAGCGGATAGGTCTGGTTGATCGAGATCTTCACGACTTTCTTCTTGACCACCGCGAACAGATCCTGCGCGGCCTTCACCAGGTCTTCGCGCTTCGCCGTGTAGCTGAATAGCGTCGGCCGCGTGAGAAACAGCGAACCCTTTGCCGCCAGCACGCCGGGGTTGAATTGCGTCACCGCGCCCGACGCATTGCCAAAGCTCACCATGTAGCCCAGCGGCGCCAGGCAATCGAGCGAACCCGCGAACGTGTCTTTGCCGACGCCGTCATAGACGACCGGCACGCCCTTGCCCTTGGTAATTTGCTTGACGCGTGCGACGAAATCCTCCTTCGAAGTCACGATCACGTGCTTGCAGCCCGCTTTCTTCGCGAGCAGCGCTTTCGCGTCGCTGCCGACCGTGCCGATCACGGTCGCGCCAAGATATTTCGACCACTGGCACAAAATCTGGCCGACGCCGCCTGCCGCCGCGTGCACGAGTATGGTGTCGCCTTTTTTCACTTTGTAGGTGCGCTTGCACAGATACCACGCCGTCATGCCTTTCAGCATGATCGCCGCGGCGACCCTGTCGTCGACGCCGGCGGGAATTTTCACCAGCCGCTCTACCGGGCGCAAACATATCTCGGCATAGGAACCGATCGGATTCGCGTACGCGACGCGGTCGCCGACCTTGAAGCCTTTGACTTTCGGTCCGACGGCTTCGACTACGCCCGCGCCTTCCATGCCGAGCGTGGTCGGCAAGGTCATCGGGTAGAGGCCGGTGCGGTGATAGGTGTCTATGAAATTGAGCCCGACCGCCGTGTTGCGCACGCGCACTTCACCCGCGCCGGGGTTACCGACCGCGACTTCTTCCCAGCGCATGACTTCCGGGCCGCCGTTTTCATGAATGCGAATTGCATATGGCATTGCTGTTCTCCGATCGTGTTTGGATGACTGGGGCAGGCGCCAGCGCTACATGGTAGCGGAATTGCGCAAAAGCTCAAGCGTCGGCGACCGTTTCCACGCAAGGATGCGCCCCGCGGCGCGGCGGCGGCAACGCAAAAGGGCAGGGAATTACCCCTGCCCTGTGCGGCGCGGACGGAAGATTACGGGCTTACTGAGCTTTACATAAATGCCTGACGCTCAGTCCCTCATCCCCGGCCCTTCTCCCGACGGGAGAAGGGCGATTTTCAGGCGTAAATGGGTTGTCACTCATTTACGCAATGCTCATTACGAGCGCGTGCGGGCTTTCGTCACGTCGTGCCGGGATACTTTTTTCGTTTTCTTGGCATGCCGGGCTTTTGCCTTGGGCGCGTGCTGGGTTTGCGCCTTCACCGGCGCGGGCGCCTGGGCGCGCTCTTTGACCAGGCGGTCGGCCCGGTTGCGCATTTCGGTCCTTTGCTCCTGGGACAGTTCTTCTTTCTTCGCGGCGTCTGCCGCGTAACCCGCGACTGAACCGAACGCAAAGGTTGAAGCGACGATAGCTGCAAGTAACTTGTTCATGGCGACTCCTCGATGATGGTTGAACTACGATTGCCCTTATCGGGCATGGTCATAGTAACGAGGCGCTGCCGCTGCGGTTGACTGTTCCGGGGGGCTCGAAAAAAAGAGTCCCGATGTCAACAAAAATACGGAATACGCTGTCTAACATGGTGGCTATGCAGTGTGACTGCCACGCCGCTCGGATTGCGCCCGCTACTGCGTGCGCGGCCTTGGTCGTCGCTCAGGCTTGAGACGGATGAAAAACGCGGCCTTTGCTTTTGGCATCGGCCACGTAAACCGCATACTCCTGGTAAGCCATATCGGACTCGGTGATAACGTCACGTCCCACGGCAAGCGGCTGCAATTTCCGCGATGGTTATCGTCTGTACAAGAAACGCCAGATCAAATTGACCATCGCGCCGGCCGCTGGCTTTGCCCGGTCACAATGCCTTCAGGTTCGCCGCCGATGATTTGCCGTCTTTACCTTTGACCAACTCGTATTCGATTTTCTGGTTTTCCGCCAACGTGGACATGCCGGCCTGCTCTACCGCCGAAATGTGCACGAAGACATCTTTTGAACCATCATCCGCCTGAATGAAACCAAAGCCTTTGGTTGCGTTGAACCATTTCACTGTACCTGTAGACA
>JAYWDM010000229.1:0-15203 GCA_043779885.1 Betaproteobacteria bacterium
CCGCCGAACGGTATGTGTGGCACGGCGTGGCCGGAAAAAGCGGCGGCGAATATTCCGCGCTCACGGTGACCGTTACCAAGAAGCCCGGGCAGAACGCGGTGAAGGTGGCGCAGGCAGTGATCGAACGCGTGGACGCATTGAAGAATGCGGTGATCCCGGCGAATGTCGACGTCGCGATAACCCGCAATTACGGCGCGACGGCCAACGACAAGGCATTAAAACTCATCGAGAAACTCCTGTTCGCCACGGCGTGCGTCGTCGCGCTTGTGTTCTTCGCGCTCGGCCGGCGCGAAGCCGCAATCGTCGGTTCCGCGGTGGTTCTGACGCTGACGACCACCCTGTTCGCATCGTGGGCATGGGGATTCACGCTTAATCGCGTGTCGCTCTTCGCGCTTATTTTTTCGATCGGCATTCTGGTCGACGACGCGATCGTCGTGGTCGAAAACATTCATCGCCATCGGCAGCTGCACCCTGACGAACCGCTCGTGAACATCATTCCCCGCGCCGTTGACGAGGTCGGCGGGCCGACCATACTGGCGACCCTGACCGTCATCGCGGCGCTGCTGCCGATGGCATTCGTCTCGGGACTGATGGGTCCGTACATGAGCCCGATCCCGATCAACGCGAGCATGGGCATGCTGATCTCGCTGGCGGTCGCCTTCGTCGTCACGCCGTGGCTCGCCGGGCTGTGGCTGACAGGCGTTGCGCACGACACCGGCGGCATCGCGCGCAGACTCGCACCGTTGTTCGCGCGCGTGTTCGCGCCGTTTCTCGACACTGTAACCGGAGCGCGCAACCGCACCCGGCTGTGGCTGGGAGTGGCCGTGCTGATTGCCGTCTCGGTGGCGCTGCCCGCGTTCAAGCTGGTGGTGCTCAAAATGCTGCCGTTCGATAACAAATCCGAGTTCCAGCTGGTCGTCGATATGCCTGCGGGCACCCCGGTCGAGCGCACTGCGGCGTTATTGCACGAACTGGGAGCATTTCTGTCAGGCGTACCGGAAGTCGCGGATTACCAGGCCTATGCGGGAACGGCGGCGCCGATCAACTTTAATGGATTGGTGCGCCAATACTACATGCGCAGCGGCGGCGAAGTCGGCGACATCCAGGTGAACCTCGTCGACAAAGCGCACCGCAGCGGGCAAAGCCACGCGATTACGTCGCGTCTGCGCCCGGCGCTGAAGAAAATTGCGGACGGTTACGGTGCGCGCATCAAGTTGGTCGAGGTGCCGCCCGGCCCGCCGGTACTTGCACCGATCGTAGCGGAGGTTTACGGTCCCGATTACGATAGCAGACGGGATTTCGCTCATGCGGTCCGCCGCGTTTTCGAGTCCACACCGGACGTGGTCGACGTCGACGACAGCACTGTGAGCGATGCACCGCGCCGGATCCTGGTGGTGGACCGGCGCAAAGCGGCGCAACTCGGCATTGCGCAGCAGGAAGTGATCTCGACGGTTCGCGCCGGCCTCGCCGGAGAGAACGTCACTTATCTCCACGATCAGACGAAATACCCGACCGCCACCCGCCTGAGCCTGCCGGTGGCATCGACGGCAAATCTGGGTGACGTGTTGCGATTGACGGTGCGCAGCGCACAAGGCCGTACCGTCCCTTTGCGCGAACTGGTAACGATACAGGAAACAGTGGTGGAGCAACCGATCTATCACAAGGATCTGCTGCCCGTCATCTTCGTCACCGCGGACGCCGGCGGCAAGCTCGACAGCCCGCTCTACAGCATGTTCGGGATGCGCGCGGACATTCAGCGCATCGCGACCCCCGGCAACAGCGCCGTCAGCGAATATTTCATCACGCAGCCTGCCGACCCGTACCGCGCATTCGCCGTCAAGTGGGACGGCGAGTGGCAGATCACTTACGAAACATTCCGCGACATGGGCCTCGCCTACGCCGTCGGTCTCGTGCTCATCTATCTGCTCGTAGTGGCGCAATTCGGCTCGTATCTCACGCCGCTGATCATCATGGCGCCGATACCGCTTACCCTCATCGGCGTGATGCCCGGTCATGCACTGCTGGGCGCGCAATTTACGGCGACGTCCATGATCGGCATGATCGCGCTGGCCGGCATCATCGTGCGCAATTCCATACTGCTGGTCGACTTCATCAACCTGCAGCTTGCCGGCGGCAAGCCATTCAGCGAAGCAGTCGTGCACGCCGCCGTCGTTCGCGCGCAGCCGATCGCGCTGACCGCGCTGGCCGCTATGCTCGGGGCCGCCTTCATTCTCGACGACCCGATTTTCAACGGGCTGGCGATCTCGCTCATTTTCGGGATCTTCGTCTCGACCGTCCTGACCCTGCTGGTGATACCACTGCTTTACTACACCGCCTACCGTCGCAAGTTCGACCACTTAAGCGAGAATCAATCATGACATCCTGGCAAATCGTGCGCATTTTCGCCGGCTGCCTCGTCCTGCTCTCACTGCTCCTCGGCGTTGCCGCGAGCCCCCTGTTCGTCAGCCATTATTGGCTGCTGCTGGCAGCCTTCGTCGCGCTCAATCTGTTGCAGAGCGGATTCACGCGGTGGTGCCCGCTCGAGATAATTCTGCGCAAGCCGGGCATCCGGGCTGGCAATTGAGGCCGCCGGAGATTCAAGGGAAACACCATGAGTAATGTACAACCCATAGTTCGCTTATTAATGCCCGCGCGACGGGTGAAGGCGCGGGCCCGCCCAGTGCCGGCGGCAACCGGCTGCGCGAAGAAAATGATAGTGACGCCGATGTTGCTGATGATCGCCGCGTTGATGAACGCCGCAGTGACGTCGGCCGCCTGGGCCGGTGATGATTTGCTTACCGCGTGGCAAGGGGCCGAACGGCACGACCCGGTGTTCGGGGCCGCGCGCGAGCGACTGCAGGCCGGGCGTGCGCGCCAGCAGCAAGGCGCGGCGCTGCTCAGGCCGCAACTCGCCCTCACCGGTTCGGCGGCGGTCGTCAGCTCCGATAACGATACGACCGGCGCGCAGTTCAGCGCTCCCGGTTTCGGCAGCTCGACCGCCGCCGAGTTCCGGACCCGAGTGAACGCAGGACAGTCTGCGGGCTGGGCGCTGGTCGCGCAGCAGCCGCTCTACAATGCGGAACGCTTCGCCAGCGCTCGCCAGCTCGACCGGCAGGGGCTGCTCGCCGAAGCGCAATTCGGCGCGGCGCGGCAGGATCTGATTCTGCGTACGGCGCATGCGTATTTTGCCGTGCTGCTGGCACAGGATGCGCTCGATACGCTGCAGGCCCAGCGCGAGGCCGCCGCGCGTGCGCGCGACGTGGCGGGCGGAAAATTCGACGAGGGCGCGTCACCGGTTACGGACCGTGACGAAGCACGCGCGCGATTCGATGAGATCGGCGCGCGCGAACTCACCGCGCGCAACGAACTCGAGATGAAGCGGATGGAATTCTCCGACCTGTCCGGCCTGCAGGCGGACCATCTGGACCGGGTCAAACCCGATGCCGCGTTCGTCCAGCTGGCCGCTGGCTCTCTGGCGGAATGGTCCGCGCGCGCTGCGCGCGAAAACCCGCTGGTTCAGATGCAGGAACTCGGGCATGCGGTGGCGCGCGACGAAATCGACAAGTTCCGCGCACTGACTTCGCCGTCGGTCGATCTGATCGCGCGCATCGCCGACGATCGCCTGCAGGGTGGCAATGGGGCCGGCTCGACGACTGTCACTTCGAGCGTACGCTCCATCGGCGTGCAATTGACCATCCCCCTTTACGAAGGCGGCATGCGCAGCGCCAAGCGGGACGAGGCGGAAGCGCTGGCACGGAAGGCCGGGCTCGATGTCGCGGCATTGCGTCAGGAAGTGGTGCGCCAGACCCGCGCGGCGTGGCTGGGAGTCAGCACGGGCATCGCGCAAATTCATGCCCACGAACAGGCGTTGCAGTCGGCGCGCTCCAGACTCGGCGCCACCGAGACCGGCAACGAAGTCGGCGCGCGCACCATGCTCGATCTGATGAATGCGCAGTCCGATTTTTTTCAGGCCCGGCGCAATCTCGCCCAGGCCAGGTACCAGTTATTGCTCAATCGCCTGCGCCTGGCTGCCACAGCGGGCTCGCTCGCCGAGACCGAACTGCGCGAAGTCAACGCGTATTTGTCGCGAGGCGCAACGCTCACTGCGCCAACGCGCTGATCCCTGGCGGCTACGGTAGCCGCAGGTTGGCGCACCCGCTTACCCGGTGACGGCAATGAGGCACACCAGCGATCGCAAAGCGTAAAGCGGTGAGACGGCGTTCCGAGATATGGAATTTCATATTGCGGCTCCCTTGCGCGCGAGGGCGGCCCCGGTGACCCCACGCGATATGAATACCAGGAATGCATGCGCCAGCTTGCCGAACGGCAGCCACAGGAGCAGCAATTCGACGCTGAGCAGATGAATTGCGAGCGGCAACGGATAAAGCGGCGCGGCGCCCGGTGGCGGCTGGAGAGGCGCGCCGCCGATCGCCAGCATGCCGGTAAGCAGCGGCAGGAACACGACGAACCAGCTGAAGTAGTCGTCAACGTCCGCGAGCAGGCGCAGCACCGGGTCGGTCAGGCGCTCGAGCAGCACCACGAGCAGCGAAATGATCGTAGGTCCGACCGCGAGATAGACCAGCGGTTCGGGCAGCGGCGGCCACCGTATGCCGGTCAGGCGCTCGACGAACAGGATGTGCGGCAGATAGCCGAACACAATCACGGCGAGTCCTATGTGATAGAGGTAGCCGTTGAAAGCGCCCAGCTTGCCGCCGCGCCAGAATTCCATTCTCGGCAACATGCGCGCGAAGATGCCGCGCAATGCGCCGGCTATCCACCGCGTACTGCGCGGCTCGGCAAGGTTCGGTTTGGTCCCGAGCCGGGCAATTGCGATGATGCGCCATGCGCTGCCGGAGAGGAACACGAACAGGGAGAACCAGAGCGCCGGCCCGCGCGCGAACTCGAGCAGATTCATGCGCGTCACCGTGAGGCTGCGGCCGGTTCGGGCTCGAGGTATTGGGCGATCAGTTCGGTCAGACCCAGCACGGGGAGCGGCATGTCGTACTGCTCGATCGCCTCTTCAAGAACGTTGCGGCAGTTGGCGCACGCAGTGACCAGCGCCTCGGCGCCGGCGCTCTCGACCTGTTGTTTCTTGCACTCGAATGCGGCGAAACGCAGTTTCTCGGCGCGATGGATCGCGCTCACGCCGCCGCCTCCGCCGCAGCAGAAATTGGTTGCCCCCGCGGATGGCGTCTCGACGCGGTGTTCGCTTACGCCGTCCATCAGCCGTCGCGGCTGCGCGGTGACGCCACCGCGGCGCACGAGCTGGCAGGGATCGTGGAAGGCCATGCGGCGACTGTCCTTGCCGCGCGTGCGCAGCCGGCCCTCGCTGACGAGCTGATCGAGGAGCTCCACGATGTGCACCACTTTGAACGGATACGCGCGACCGAGCAGATTCGGCCCCTCCCATCGCAGCGCCGAGTACGCATGGCCGCATTCCGGACTGATCACATACTTCACCTTCAGGCGCTCGGCGGCGTCGACGATCCGCGACAACAGCGCCGCCGCCACGTCGCGCGATCCGATCTGCACGCCGATATTGGTTGCTTCGAACCCGCTGCTGGGAATCGTCCACGACACTTTCGCGTGGCGGAAGATGCGCGCCAGCGCGCCGATGGTTTCGGCAAAGGCCATGATCTCGATGGACGAGAGTATGACGAGGTAGTCGGCGCCTTCGACGTCAACCGGGATTTCGAGCCCGGTTTCCTTCGCCTGGATCTCGATCTGGCGCCTGAGAGCCGGCCAGCGCACGCCGATCGGACTGCCGGTGTCCAGCGCACGCTCCGCGGCTTTGTAGAGGTCGGGCGGCGCGAAGCCGCCAGCTGACATGCCCTCGCGCGCGCGGCGCACGAGCCCTGCGATGTCGATGCCCATGGGACAGGCCAGCGTGCACCGCCCGCACAGGTTGCAGGTGTCGTAGAGCAGTTCGGACCACTCGGTGAGTTCCTCCGCGGTGACCTCCGGCGGCGCCAGACCGAGCCGCTTCTTCAGTGCGGAAAACGGAGCGCGTTCACGTTGGTATGCCCGCAGCATCGGGCGCAGTTTATGCACCGGCGTGTAGCGTGGATCGCGCGTGACAAGGTAGAAATGACACGCATCGGCGCATTGGCCGCAGTGCACGCAGGCTTCGAGCTGAAACGCCGCGTCGCTGCTGACCTGGGCGACGAATTCCTGTGCCGCCCTTTGCGCATCAGGCGCAGCGACCGACGCAACGACTGCGCGGGCGCGTTGCTCCAGTGCGGTCGATGGTGCGGCAGGCGTATTCATTGGATTATTTTCGCCGGGGCCGCACCGTAGTAATTTGACTTAGATCAATGCCCGGTGTGCTAATGTTGACGTTGGGTCCGCAGGGTCGTTTCCGCGCAGCGTTGCGGAATTTCGCCGGCGTGATAACGTTCAACTGATATTTGCGTTCCGATAATCAATAACTCACAGGAGTAATACATGGACGTTCGTGCAGCTGTCGCCCACCAAGCCGGCGCGCCGTTGACCCTGGAGACCGTGCAGCTGGACGGTCCGCGGGCGGGCGAAGTGCTGGTTGAGATCAAAGCGACCGGGATCTGCCACACCGACGAATTCACGCGCTCCGGCGCCGATCCGGAGGGCTTGTTTCCGGCAATCCTCGGGCACGAAGGCGCCGGCATCGTCGCCGATGTCGGCCCGGGCGTCACCAGCCTGAAGCAAGGTGATCATGTCATCCCGCTCTATACGCCAGAGTGCCGCCAGTGTGAATACTGCCTCTCCGGCAAGACCAATCTGTGCCAGGCGATCCGCGTCACGCAAGGCCAGGGCGTAATGCCGGATGGCAGCAGCCGTTTTTCGCTCGGCGGACGAAAACTATTTCACTACATGGGCACGTCGACTTTTGCCAATTTCACGGTTGTGCCGGAAATCGCGTTGGCAAAAATCCGCGAAGACGCGCCATTCGACAAGGTCTGCTACATTGGTTGCGGCGTGACCACCGGCATCGGTGCTGTGATTAACACCGCGAAAGTGGAGCCCGGCGCCAACGTCGTCGTGTTCGGCCTGGGCGGCATTGGACTGAACGTGGTCCAGGGCGCGCGCCTCGCCGGCGCCAACATGATAGTCGGCGTCGATACCAACACAGCGCGCAAGGCGCTCGCCGGAAAGTTCGGCATGACCCATTTCGTCAACCCCGCTGAAGTCGAAGGCGACCTCGTCGCGTTCCTCGTCAATCTCACCAAAGGCGGCGCCGACTACAGTTTCGAATGCATCGGCAACGTCGACGTCATGCGCCAGGCGCTCGAATGCTGTCACAAAGGCTGGGGCGTGTCAGTGATTATCGGCGTCGCCGGCGCCGGCCAGGAGATCAAAACACGGCCGTTCCAGTTGGTCACCGGACGGGTCTGGAAAGGCACCGCGTTCGGCGGCGCCAAGGGCCGGCGCGACGTGCCAAAAATCGTCGATTGGTACATGGAGGGCAAAATCAACATCGACGACCTGATCACGCATAAGCTCGCGCTCAAAGACATCAACGAGGGATTTCACCTGATGCACGAGGGCAAGTCGATACGGTCGGTCGTCGTATTTTGACGCTGCAACGCCGGCCCGCATGCCGCCTCAGCCGCTTAGCTTGCCGGCGGCTTTGGCGGTGTGGGTTGCAATCGCGTCCATCAGCGGAGGAGACAGGCAATCGTAAGGCTCGAGCTGGAGTTCTCTCAACCTTGCCCTGACCCCATCCATGTTCTTCGGATCCGCCCCGGCTTCTATAATCGACGAAACGAACGCGGCAAATTCCGGCGGCGCCCAGCCTTGCTCGCCTGAAAGCTCGGTGTGAATAAAATCCACCCCGAAGAGCGGATGGCCCTTGTTCTCGATCCGGCCGTACAGGTGAACACCGCACTCTTTGCAGGCATAGCGCTGGATGGTCGCCTTGGGATCGACTATCGCAAGCTTGTGTCCATTGGCGGTGACTTCGAGCTTGTCGCGCGGCACGACGGCAACCTGCGAGAACAATGCCCCGTCCGGTTTCCAGCATTTCGTGCAGCCGCACACATGATTGTGCGCGCATTGGGACTTGATCGTCACCGCAACCTTGCTCTGCGCGCATTTGCACGACAGCGTCCCGCCCGCAAAGGACGCCGCCGCGGGTTTCAGTCCGCCGTCAACCGCCGGATGTATCTTGACTGCATTGCTCATGATGATCCCTCCGTTAGAATTTCCGTATAAACCGCCGGCGCGGGCCGGGCGCTAACCCTGCCGTGGCCGGCACAACCCGCCTGCTACGATTACACTGCTGCCAACGCCTGTTCGAGATCGGCTATCAAGTCGTCAATGTGCTCGATACCAATCGAAAGGCGCACCATATCCTCGCTTACCCCGGCCTTTACGAGTTCCGCCGGCGATAACTGTCGGTGGGTAGTGGATGCGGGATGGCAGGCAAGCGACTTCGCGTCGCCTATATTGACGAGACGGGTCACTAACTTCAGGGCATCCTGAAAGCGCGCGCCTCCGGCGCTGCCGCCTTTGACGCCGAAGGTGAGGATGCCCGACGCACGGCCGCCCATGTACTTGTCCACCCAACTTCTTATCGGCATGGTCGGGCAGTCCGGCGTAGCTTACCCACGTGGCTTTGGGATGACCCTTCAGATAGTGCGCCACCTTGAGCGTGTTATCGCAGATGCGGTCCATGCGCAACGCCACCGTCTCGATTCCCTGCAATATGAGGAAGGAATTGAAGGGACTGATCGCTGCCCCAGTGTTGCGCAGTGGCACCACGCGGGCCCGCCCGATGTAGGCGGCAGGTCCAAGCGCCTCGGTGTAAATCACGCCGTGATAGGAGACATCCGGTTCGTTCAGGCGTTTGAATCTCTGTTTATGCTCCGCCCACGGGAATTTTCCCGAATCAACGATACATCCGCCGATGCTGTTGCCGTGGCCGCCCAGGTATTTGGTGAGCGCGTGCACTATTATGTCGGCGCCATGCTCGATCGGCCGGCACAGGCACGGCGTGGGTACCGTATTGTCGACAATCAATGGGACACCGTGACGATGCGCGACTTTCGCCAGTTTTTCCAGGTCGGTGATATTGCCTAACGGATTGCCGACGGATTCGCAGAAAACCGCCTTGGTGCGCTCGTCGATCAGTTTTTCAAATGCGTCAGGATCCCGATAGTCGGCAAAGCGCACGCCGACGCCGTACTGCGGCAATGTATGGGCAAAGAGATTATACGTGCCGCCATACAAGGTGGCGGCCGAGACGATGTTATCGCCGGCTTCCGCAATGGTCATGATCGAGTAGGTGATCGCCGCCATGCCCGACGCCAGCGCCAATCCGGCGATTCCACCTTCCATCTCGGCGACGCGCTTTTCCAGCACGTCCGTCGTCGGATTCATGATGCGGGTGTAAATATTCCCCTGCACCTTCAGGTCGAAGAGATCCGCACCATGCTGGGTATCGTCGAACGCATAGGACGTGGTCTGATAGATGGGCACAGCCACCGCCTTGGTGGTGGATTCCGGCGAATATCCGCCGTGGACGGCGATGGTTTCCAATTTCATGTTGTGGTCTTCTCCGTAAGAATTCGATCGGGCGGCATAGGGTATGAACAGTTATGTTTGCCAACGCTGCAGGCATGAAAAACGGCCGGAAGGATAACAACCGGCAAGGAAAACCGGCCCTGCCGCGGCCGGCGTCCCTGGCGACGGCGAAGCTCAGGCCAGCATATCGGCCCAGATATTCTTCGCCCACGACATGGCGTAGGTTCCTTCGAGTTCGTTGGCCTTGTCCGACAGCCCGCCGCTGCCCTTCACCACCGCCATGGTTTTTTGCGCCGCATCGTAAGCGTGCACGGAAGCCACATGCACCACCGTCTTGTCGTCGATGAAGCTGTAGCACGTGTTGATCATCATGGGGTGCGCATTCACCGGCTGGTTCTTGATCAATGCGATCACCGCGGCAGCCGCCACTTTGGCATGCTGGTTCGCCATGTGGCCCGACTTCGGCATCAGCGACGCCGACAGCGTAGCGTCGCCGAGCACATGGATGCCCGGAACTTTGGAGGACTCCATTGTCAGCCAGTCGACACCGCACCAGCGGTTGTTCGCGGTAATGAGCCCGGCTTTCGCGGCGATCGCGCCCGCCCCGTGCGGCGGCACCACATTCAGTACGTCGGCCTTGACGTTGTCGAACTGCAATTTGGCGGTCAGGGTCTTCACATCGACGTCGAGCAGTTCACTGTTGGGGCGGTATTCGACGATGCCTTTATACGGCCCGTTCCACGCCGCCATGAACAAGCCCTTCTTCGAGACCACGTCCTCGTTGGCGTCAAGGATGAGCACTTTCGATTTAGGCTTGGCAGTTTTGAAATAATGCGCAACCTGGCACGCGCGCTCATACGGTCCGGGCGGGCAGCGGTACGGCGCGCGCGGAATCTGCAGCGCATACACGCCGCCATCGCGCATCGCCTCCAGTTGCTTGCGCAAAGCGACCGTCTGCGCGCCGGCCTTCCATGCGTGCAGCACCCTGCCCTGCGCATCGGCGTTGTTCAGGCCGGGAATGGCGTCATACATGAAATCGATGCCTGGCGCCACGATCAGGCGGTCGTAGCTGAGCGTGGCGCCGGATGCGAGCCGCACTTCGCGCTTGACCGGATCGACCGCCAGCGCCTCGTCGCGCATCACGTTCACGCCGTATTTTCTCAGGCCATCGTAGCCCACGGTGATGTCGGCCAGCGTCTTGCTGCCGCCCAGCACAAGATTGCTTAGCGGACATGAGATGAACTCGCCGTTGCGTTCCACCAGCGTCACTTCGATATCGGGCGACCACATGCGTATGTATTTGGCGGCGGTGGCGCCCGCATAACCGGCGCCTATCACCACCACGCGGCCTGCGCTCGGGCCGCCGCTCCCGGCGCAACCTGCCAGCGCGCCAACCCCCGCGCCCGCCGACATCCATTTGAGGAATTCGCGTCTGTGCAATGCCATGATCAAGCCCCCCTATTTCCTGAGCGCGGAAAAATATCCCGCCAGCTGTTCGATCTGTTCGTCGGTGAAGCCCTTGGCGAGTTGGTGCATGATGGTCGCCGGACGCTTGCCCGTCTTGAAATCCTTCATCTGCTGCGCGAAGTTGGCCTTGTCCATGCCGGCCAGACCGGCAACGCTGCCGACGCTGCGACCTTCGGTGCCGTGACAGTTCGCGCACGTTGCCGCCATCCCGCGCACGTTCGACGCATCCTGGGCGTGCGCCACCGGCTCCGCCGCCGCAGCGGCAGCCAGCAATGCCATGGCACGAACAGCAAGCTTGATTTTCATGACAACCTCCCCCTGTGATGAAAGCGGCGGTGCATGACCCCGCGGCAATTACTTTCGGCCATGCCAAGTTTCGTGTCAACCACTTTCGCAAAGCGCCGGCAAGGAGTGGCATGCGGTCCGCGCAGGTGCACCGCGAATGGCGGGCGTTTTCGGTGGCGTGATACGCCCGGATTCCGCCTGCCCCTGCCGTAGCGTAGAATTGCGGGCGCTGCCCGGGTGGCGAAATTGGTAGACGCATCGGACTTAAAATCCGAAGCTCGAAAGGGCGTGCCGGTTCGACTCCGGCCCTGGGCACCATCATCTTTCTGCCTGAATTCGGGCGGCACAAGAGAAACCTGAACATGCGTCGTTACGCTGGATCGGCAGAATGTTTTTCAGATGGTTTTCAGGAATTTTTCGCACGGGCCCGGCAGCAATGCCCGATGCGGCATACCTTTGCGCGATGGCGACGATCGCGCACGCTGCCTTTGACGGCAGGTTTACGGCGCTGCGAGTTCAGCGCCGTGCGCCTGTTTACGGAACCCAACGATGAGTGCCCGCGACGAACACAAACAGCGCAGCCGGCGCAGTGCGGAACTTCTGCGCTACGTCCCGCTCGTCAGAAAGATCGCGGGCAAGCTGCGCAAACGCCTGCCCGCCAACGTCGAAATGGACGACCTGGTGCAACTCGGGCTGATCGGGCTCGACGACGCGCTGCGCCGTTTCGAACAGGGACCCGGTTCGACCTTTGAAACTTATGCGGCACGGCGTATCGAAGGCGAGATGCTGGACGCACTGCGTGCCGAGGACGCGCTTTCCCGCACTGTGCGCTCACAACTGCGCAAAGCGCGGGCGGCGGTGCGGCGCCTGGAGCAGGCACTCGGCCGCGCGCCGCGCGCGAAGGAAGTCGCCAATGAACTGGGCTGGTCGCTGGAACAATTCCACCGCTGCATGGTCGAGGCCGGCGCGGGTGGCGTGCGGGTCAGCGACGAAAAACTCGACTATGCGGAAGATGCCCCCCTCTCCGCGGCGGTCCGCCCCGATGAGCGTCATGACATTGGCGAGCACGCCGACCCCTTGCGCGCTCTGGAGCAACGCGAGCGTCACGCAGTGCTGAGCGCCGCGTTCGACGCGCTTGACGAGGTGGAGCGCTACGTCATGGAGTTGATTTACGATAAAGAGCTGACATTGCGCGCGGTCGGCAATACGCTGGGTGTCAGCGAATCGCGCGTGTCGCAGATCCGCTCGACGATCGTCGCCAAGCTCAAGAGCCGCCTGCAGGGCGCGTAATCATGTCCCCCGCGTCGAGCGGTTTCACCGTCAGGGCAAATAGGGAGGCGCGGGGCGGAGTCGAACCGCCCTGGAAGGATTTGCAATCCTCTGCATAACCGCTTTGCTACCGCGCCAGGGTTTAACGCAAAAACTAAAACGGGAAAACGAAGATCCGTTTCGGGCATGCCGCCGTACTGCGCCCGAACCGAACACCAATTCGCTTTCCCGGAATTTGGAGCGGGAAAGGAGGCTCGAACTCCCGACCTCAACCTTGGCAAGGTTGCGCTCTACCAACTGAGCTATTCCCGCGCTATTGCGAACCGCATTATATTTATAGTCGCGGCGATGGTCAAGGAATACCCTTGTTTCATAGACGTTTATTGATCTGCGGAAGCGCCATTTTCAGGTAATAAGCCATCGAAACCAGGGTCAGCAGCACCGCAATCCAGATCAATCCGATACCCAGCCAATGCGGATCAAAAACACCGATGGGATCATCATAAAGAAGCAGCGGAATTGCGATCATCTGCGAAACAGTCTTGATTTTCCCGATAAACGACACCGCGACGCTCTTCGACGCTCCAAGCTGGGCCATCCATTCGCGCAGCGCCGAAATCGCGATCTCGCGTCCGATGATGATCAACGTGACAATGGCGCCCAGATCGCCAAGCCGCCCGAGTTGCAGCAGCACGATCAGCGCGGCGGCCACCATCAGCTTGTCGGCAACCGGGTCGAGGAAGGCGCCGAACGCCGAGGTCTGATCGAGCTTGCGCGCCAGCCAGCCATCCAGCCAGTCGGTGACCGCCGCGAGCACGAATATCACGGTCGCCACCAGATTCTGGTTCGGCAGTGATACCCAGCTTTTTTCAAAGTAGAAAATGCCGACAAACAGCGGGATCAGAATGATCCTCGTCCACGTCAGCATGATGGGTACGTTAATAGGCATGTCAGTGCAGTTCGTCGTAAATACGCGCCGCCAGCGCGCGGCTGATGCCCTCCACCTGCGCCAGTTCGTCGACGCCGGCGGACATGAGACCCTTCAATCCGCCAAACCGCGCAAGCAGGCTCTGCCGCCGTTTGGCGCCGATGCCGGCAATGCTCTCCAGCGTCGACGTCGTGCGCGCCTTGCCGCGCCGCGCGCGATGCCCCTGGATCGCGAAGCGATGCGCCTCGTCGCGTATCTGCTGGATCAAGTGCAGCGCCGGATGTTCGCCGGGCAATTGTAGCGGGTTTGCGCGGCCGGGAATGATCAATTGTTCGAGTCCCGGCTTGCGCTGCTCACCTTTGGCTACGCCGACGAGTTGCACGTCCGACAAACCCAGCTCGGCGAATACTTCACAAGCAATGCCCAGTTGCCCCTTGCCGCCGTCTATCAGAACCAGATCCGGCAACCTGCCTTCACCGGCGACGATGCGCCGATAGCGCCGGGTCAATACGTCGCGCATGGCCGCATAGTCGTCGCCGGGTTCAATGCCGCTGATATTGAAGCGGCGATATTCGGCTTTCTGCATGGCCGTTTGATCGTAGACGACACAGGAGGCAACGGTGGCCTCGCCCATGGTATGGCTCACGTCAAAGCACTCGATGCGCTGGATGGCTTCCGTCCCGCCCAGCGCCTGCTGCAGCGCCTGCAGGCGTGTTTCCTGGCTCGCGTGCAGTCCCAACTGCTGCTGCGCACCGAGTTGCGCGTTCTTCTGCGCCATTTCCAGCCACACGCGGCGCTCGCCCGCGGGATTCGCGACGAGTTGCACCTTGTGGGCGGCATGCCCGTTCAAAAACCCGGTCAGCGCGTCGCCCTCGACCTGCGCGCCGATCACGATGACCGGCGGCGCGCCGCCGCCGGCGTAATGCTGGCCGATGAACGCCTCGATAATCCGCGACGCGGCATGGCCGCCGGCATTGCGTGGAAAAAAATTCTTGTCGCCGAGATGATGCCCGCCGCGGATCATCACGAGATTGACGCACACGATTTCACCTTCGACCGCGCAGGCGACAATATCGGCGTCGCGGGCGACATTGCTGCTGACGAACTGTTTCTCGCGCACCCGGCGCAACGCGCCGACCTGATCGCGATAGACCGCCGCCTGTTCATAATTGCGGCTCTCCGCCGCGGCATTCATGCGTACTATCAGGCGCTCGACCGCTTCGTCGTCCTTGCCGTGCAGGAACAACTCGGCGCTCTTCACGTCATCGCCGTAGTCCGCGCCGCTCACCCGCCCGACGCACGGCGCGGTGCAGCGCCGGATCTGGTGCAGCAGGCATGGCCGCGAGCGGTTCTCGAAAACATTGTCGGCACAGGTGCGCAGCCGGAATACTTTTTGCAGCAACTGCATGCTCTCGCGCACGGCGCCGGCGTTCGGAAACGGACCGAAATACAGATTGCGCGGATCCAGGCTGCCGCGGTGAAATGCGAGACGCGGAAATGCGTGCCGCGTCAGGGCGAGATAAGGATACGATTTATCGTCGCGAAAAAGAATGTTGTAGCGGGGCGCCAGAGCCTTGATCAGATTGTTCTCGAGAATCAGCGCCTCCGCCTCTGAACGGGTTACGGTGGTCTCGATCGCGCTCACCTGCCCGAGCATCAGGCGGATGCGCGGCGAAATACCCGATTGCTTCTGAAAATAAGACGACACGCGCTTTCGGAGGTCACCCGCCTTGCCCACATAAAGCGCGTCCCC